>JBKKDH010000113.1:0-6676 GCA_046708445.1 Arthrobacter sp. | reverse complement strand
TCACTATGCCTTCCGCAGCGTTCAGAGTCTCCTTAGTACGGCCGTACGCGGCATGACTTGGACCACCGTCCCAGTAAACGTTCCCCATACGGGACGCGCAAAACGACCACATGATGCCAAGCGTGAATTTCCGTACCGATCCTCCTCGGACCCCGCTTTAGCCGGAACGCTAGGCAGAAGCATCCCAATTCCAAGGAAATGGGACAGTTCATTCAGGCGGCGATCGAGCTTCTTCTCACCGGAACGGGTAGGGGGCGGTGCACTCATCGCCCCCAATCCGTCCCTGTAGCTAGGCGCCGATCTGGCGGACGAAGTGGTAGGCCACGACATGCCCGGCGTACGTCAGCGGAATCATGTCCGTCTCCGCGTCGAAAGTTGACCCGTCCTTGCGCTTGCCGCGGAAGCGGAAGGACACCGGATACTGTAGGCCGCCGACTTGGTGCTGGTAGTGCCAGACGTACAGTGACCGACTCTCGTCCGCGATGAACGTGTCGGCGAAGTCGTCGACCTCCTGCCACTCGCGGACGTCGTACCCGAACATGGCGGCCAACCGCTGGTTGCAGACCTTGTGCTGTTCGTCGAGCCAGAGGTAAACGCCGTCAGGGCTTTGCTCGAAGACCGGCTTGAAATGCCCGGCCAGCTCTGCGAGTGCGGTCTCATGCGACACGGTCATCGTAAGGCTCCTTTCACTTGCCACCACGCTAGGAGGGCGACTTTGCTGGGTCAAGCCCCGAGGGACTCCTGGGTCCCGAAAGCCCAAGGACGCGGTTGCCAGGAAGTAGCCCGCATATTTGGCGACATCCCTTCGCCCATGAGCAGGGTCATAAAATTTCCCGGAGATGCGGTCCCAAAGCGCCTGCCGTAGTGTCCGGAAGCCCATCCTTTACCGCACGTTAGTTGGTGGCGCGCAAACTAGTGGACATGGCCACGGAAACCGATGACAACGGTTCCGGCTGGATAAGGAGGGTGGGCCCGTCGTCTCCGACCAGCTTCACCGAGTTGCTATGGTTGGGCGCGACTCGATAGCCAAGTAGTTCACGCCAGAACCGAGCGACTTCTCCGGGCCTGGCCCGGTTCGCCGTACCCCTTCTGAAGCTGATCTTCAAGCGAGACGACGAGAAGGCACTAGCCAGCCTCAAGACCCTGATGGAGAGCCCTAAGCCCTAGGCCTCATCCGCTCGCAAAAGAGGGCAAGCTATACCCGAAACGGGCAGCCAGAATGGACGAAGTCATTCCGGGCTGGCGGCACCGCCACCTTTCCAGTTGACAGCAGGCGCCCGTGTTGAGAGTGAATGTCACTCGATCAGGAGCGTGTTGGGATGCGGCATGCCTAGCCTGAGAAACTGCCAGTTCCCCAGCGAGGGGGCGAAGGCCATAGTTGAAGGTACAGAGCGCTGCGATTTGAATCGGAGGCTGCCATGATCCAGGCCCTGCTGTGCAAGCTGAACATCCGGCACGATTGGCATCTCGAACATGCCGAAGACGGCGGCGTATATAAACGCTGCCGCCGATGCGGCAAGGATGACGATAGCGGCGGCGGAGGAACAGGCGGCAACTACAGTGCCTGGATAGGACCGACAGCAGGAGGGTGAGTCTGGCCGTCCGCCAGTCCACGAATGCCCCGGCGGATTGTGGTGTTCTAGCTAGCACATGCTCCTGGCTGTCTGCAGGATAGCGTCCTCCATCTCGGGGACGAGTGGAGGCGCGTCTGTGACGTTCAGTTCCCGGGGCGGAAGCACCGTAGCGACCGTTGCCTGCTGCTGCCCGTCTTCAGAGGAAACGGATTGGACACTGTATGGGCCCCCTCCCCCGGACACGAAGACGTGGCGTGTGCCGGGGCAGATGTCGTCGCTTGGACGGATGCCGCCCAAAGGAAACGGCGTAGCCTCCACCATGCTTTTCCACGTGTCTTCATGGATGAGGCGCCCCGTGGTCAGCGCCGCCACGAATCTGCTGAGGTCTTCAACCGTTGAAATGATCCCGGAATCAGCCGACCCGGCAACCGCGTCAATACGGGTGAAGTCGCGTCTGTTCCCGTCGTCCAGCACATACCCATGCAGCATGGGCTCGGGTGGCTGCCCTACCGCCGCCACGTGGGTGTTGCCCATTCCTGCCGGCTTAAACACATCCTGGGTGAGAACCTCTTCGAGTCCGCGGTTGTGTTTGCGTTCCAGCAGCCAGCCCAGCACTTCCCAGTCCGTTGCAGACCACGCAAAGTAGGACACCGGTCCTGGTGGCAGGTCCACACCTGCTGCGATACGAAGTCGTTCCTCGAAGGTCAACGGGCGCGTTTGGAGTTCGTCCAGGCTCCTGGATTCAATCAGGGGTGGAAAGTAGTCGGGCAGGCCGGACGTACTGCCCAGCAGGTCCCGAACCGTGATCCGGTCCCACGCCGGGAAGATGGCGGTGAACTCGGGCAGGTGAGTGGAAACGGGATCGTCCAGGCGCACGCTGCCGGTCTCCACCAGCTTCATCACGGACACGGCCACCATCGGCGTCCCCGCCCCGATGATCCACATCTTGTCCGTAGGAACCGCCTTCCCGTTGGACTGCAGGTTGTTCACACCTGCGGCCCTTAGCTCTTCCTGATCCCCATTCCGGACATGGAAGGCCACAGCAGGCGCTCCGTGTGCGGACGCGTCGGCGGCAAAAGCTTCCAGCGCCGCGGCAAGCTTCACAGCCGGGGTGGTGGCGATTTCGTCCGGGTCGCCGTACGTGCAGCCGGAAAGCACAAGAGTCACGACCAGTACTGCAGAGGGCCTGTTCATCACAGAACCCACCCTTTGGATTGCGAGGACGGTCGCAAGCGGACAGCCGCCTGAACGCCTTGGCGCTTGTGACGGTTATGCCTTCCGCATTTGGTGCAGCGCAGGAGCAAGCCATCTTCGGGATTCAATTCCGCCCGCCAGCGGTGCCCAATATTCACCGTGCACAACAGAGCCCGGACCATGACCACTCCTCTCCGAGAAAAAGTGTCGCCCAGCCCAATTCCAATTATGTTCCTGAAACCTCCTATTGGATCTAGGGACGGGTGTGGACGGCGGTTGTCATGGCAGAGCATGATGGCAGGCACATAACCTTGGTTGGGACAGTTAGGATACGGCCATCGAGGCCCCCGGCGGCAGCCTGGAACCACCTAATTGTGTCGATCAGGTCGTGGTCGCCTACTTCAAACTTGAGTCTCGCCGTGACCACGACCTCACTGTCGGGGATTCTTTCCCGAGCTGTTCGAGCGACAACTCGATCCGATCACCCGCTACGGATGAGATGGCAGAAGAAGGTGCTCAGACTTCCGGGATCCGAGATATACAGGTTCCGGACGGGAAGCCCATGCCGCTCAACGATGCCCACTTTGGGGACTTTCTCTGCCCCAGGGAGCTTCAAGGCAGCTTTGGTCCGACTGGCTTGATATCAGTCGCTGAGCAACTGCCAGGTTCGTGGAACTGGATTATGCCGCCGACGGTGGGCTCCTCTCCCCCAAGCTGCGACTCTCAAGGGCCGCGGCCCGATTTCGGTCAGCAGAGGTTCGCTGCCGATTGAAGTCTCATCGGCGCTTCGAGTACCGCAAATTTAACATTGGTGGTCACAAACTATTAGCCTGAGATGGGTAGGATAAATGGCTGTTGAACAGCGTAAATGCGCGAAATTGCCCCGGTATTTGACCCATATAAATTCGCAGATTGTCTCGCCAGTGAATGTTGAAACGTGAGGTGGGTAGGTTTAGGCCCGTGTTTTTACTGTTCAGGCAAGGTTCTCGCCATTCAATAGGCCCTTGGCACGGCGATCAAGTCGACCGGGCCGAGCTTGTCCGGAGGCGATAGCGACCTGGCGAGAGACCATCTGAGAGGAGCTTGATTGACGAACGTTCAAGAACGAGGTGGGTCGGCACGGGCCCAGGTCGCACCGTGCTCGCTCAACCAACAAGCGACCGTCTGACTGAAGCTAATTGGGCACATGGAAGATCATCGCGTGGGACCCGGGCTCGAGCTCGGTCACGACTACCCGTGTCCGGCGGAGGCCACCGTCTTAGGTGCGCCGCCGATTGTCTCCCGAAATGTTGCCGCCCGGGAATCCGAGTGGACAGGCTCGAATGGTCACCGCGGCGCGGCGTGATCGCCATCGGGCGAAGTTCGCCGCCCCCACCGATCGTGCATAGTCTTGCCTGCTTGTTCACTAACTGCCGAGGTCCGACAGCACACGCCGGCCAAACTCGCCGTCGAGGGTGAAGGAAAGAGTTGGTGGTGCATCTGCGGAGGTTCCCGGAACTGGAGGCTCGTCCCTGGTTTGCCGCCGCTCGGGATTCGGTGGTGGTCACAGGAGGCTCACGGGCAGAGCGCTCCGATGCCGTTACCTGCGGTTTTCCACGTAGACCAAGACGCTTCTACCGGCAGCCGTTCGTCGATGCCGCACTGGAGGCATGCTCAGCTACGAAGACATCATCCTGCTCGGAGAGGAACGGGTTCTCGTCATCCAGGAGCACGAGGATGGCCGCTGCTGGCGCGGCCAGACGTAGCAATGAGCGGCACCGGGTTTGAAGCTTCGCCACGTTCATTCGGGTTGGTGGCCGGGCGTGTTGGAAACGTATGCGCCTCTCCCCGCCTGCATAGGCAGGGGCTGAAGATCGTTACGTCCCCACCAACTCTTAACTCAAAGGTTGGTACCGAAAGTCGCCTCTGACCAGCCGCTTTCTTACGCATGAGGAGCGGCAGGGCTGCGAAACCCATCCGTGAGAGTTCGCCAGACACTGTTGAGAAAGGAGGTGGGTGCTCCCTAGGCAGAATCTTCCATGCGTGCTGAACTGGGAAAACACGTCCCCGATGTGGGACTCGAACTGCATTCCAGTCCTGGCAAACTGGGCTCCCCCGAAAACATACGGAATCCGGCCCGAACCGAACTATGTACGACCCAGTCCGAAGCCCAAACTGTGGACATTGTCCACACGCCCTTTCTGACTGATCCCTTGCAAGCAACTTTGCCCCCTTAAAGAGATCTACGAGGTTCGTGAATCCAACGAATCGGCCGCCGCCAGTAGGCCGCTGGACGGGAGCCCGCAGCAGATCCCGGACACCTGCGGAGTGCCCGACGAGGTCAATGCACTGTTCCCTGGCCTGGGCCAGGAGTGGCCGCGCTTACTCCCTGCTGACCCACATCAGCCGCCACGGGGCTGCCCATGGTGTCACTCATCATCAACACTCACCGCCAGGCGCCCCCAGAGTGTCACGTCAACCAGGTATCCACCGTTGTTCAGATCATGCTTGGTGCGACGCTTCTGATAGAAACGCTCAGGCGGGAAGATGCTCGTGGAGCCCACGCAGGAGGCACTGCAGGCCGAAGGAGAATTCTTCGGGCAGAGGACGGGGGATGAGCTGCGCTACGGCGGTGGTGTTGGGGTAGTTCTGGGCGTCGATGAGGCGCGCAAAGGTCTCTGCTTCAAGGACAGGGGCAACTGTGCCGGGTGGTTCGGCTTGCATGGCAAAGCCGAGTACGTAGTGTCCGAGTGTGGCAGCGGCACGGACGGCTACGTCAGAGGTGAACCCAGCATCGAGGAGCACGGTGAGGAGTGTTTCGCGGAGGGCCAATGCGTTCTTCCCGACGGGGACGGTTTCGGCAAGGAGGGCTGCGGCACGCCCGTGACGTGAGAGCACCTCGAAGAGCGTGGTTGAGATCCGACGGCAGGCCTCATCCCATGGGAGCTCACTGATGTCACCAACGCCATCCCGTGCTTCGCCGATGAGTTGGTCCAGGACGAGTGCGATCAGTTCCGCGCGGCCGGACACGTGTCGGTACAGGGTTGCAGTGCCGGATGAGAGCCTCGTGGCCAGAGTGCGGAGTGAGAGTGCGTCGGCGCCTTCTTCGTCAATGATCTGCAGGGCGGCGTCGATGATGCGCTGCTTCGGAAGCGGAGGCCTTCCGGGGCGCCGTTCAGTGGTGGTCATGCCTGTGCTCTCTGGGTTCGCTTCGCTGCTGTCCACTCACCGTAGCCGATACCGTGCCGCTCGTCCGATCCGGGTTTCAGGTCCATCCGGTCCATTCAGCCACACCGCGTCCCATGACAAGTTCGAGGTCACTGCCGGTTAGCCAGGGCAGGTGATCGGTGAACATGGTTCGGTGCTCTGCCCAGGGCCGGCTGAAGCGGGTGATATCACTGCCCCAGAACGTTCGGTGGGGTCCATACGCATCGAATGTCCGACGCAGGACGTCATGGGTGCTGGTGTATGGATAGTCATCTGTGGCCATGCTTGCGGTCCCTGTCGCTTTCACGGCCACATTCGGCAGGGATGCCAACTCGAGAAGGTCGTCGAGATGCGCGACGGCGGTGGGAAGCTTCTCGAACGGGCTGACCACCAGGTGGTCGAGCATCAGCCGAATAGCGGGGTACCGCTGAGCGATGCCTCGGATGAGCGCAAGATGCTGCGGCATGACCATTAGCGCGACGGGGATCTCCAGCCGGTCGGCGCCCGCCCAAACCCAGTCGAGTGCCCCGGACGAGATCAGCTCGCCTGCGTTCGGTGCGTAGAGGAGAAATCTCAGCCCGAGCATGCCGGGCTTTTCCATCCATTCGTCGACGAGGCTTTCATCTGGTGTCCCGTCGAGAGGAAACCATCCCATCGTCGCGATCCTGTCCGGGTGCTTGAGGGCAGCTTCAATGGCGTAGTCATTGGCTGTGGCGTCCCAG
>JBKKDH010000112.1:0-8206 GCA_046708445.1 Arthrobacter sp. | reverse complement strand
CGGCGGGCGATGGTGCGCGGGGTCTTGGAAGTCAACATTGAATCTCCTGTGTTCGTGGCACATCCCGTGCCTGACAACGATGTCAGGCATCATGTAATCAGCGTCACACGCTATAGTCAAGGTAAATACGATGATGAAGGACCAGATCATGACAACGATGTCTAATCGTTACCAAGCAGCGCCGGCTAAGGATCGGCCCACCATGCGGCATGTCGCTGCGCTGGCAGGCGTGGGCATCAAGACCGTCTCCAGGGTACTGAACGATGAACCCGGCGTGTCCGAGGCCACCCGCCAAAGGGTGCTTGGCGCCTCACAGCAGCTGAACTACCAGCTGGACCTGGCGGCGGGCAGCCTGCGCCGCACCGGACGCCAGACACTCTCCATTGGGCTTCTGCTGCCCAGTGTGGCCAACCCGTTCAGCAGCGAGATCCACCGCGCCATGGAAGACACGCTGGCGGTGCGCGGCATCGCCGTGTTTGCGGCAAGCCTGGACGATGACCCCGAGCGGGAGAAGTCGCTGGTGGCGGCCTTCCTCGGCCGCCGCGTCGATGGCCTGGTGCTGACTCCCATTGCCCGCAGCCAGGCGTATGCCATCCCGGAACATTCCCGGGACCTGCCGCTGGTCTTCATTGACCGCGAGCCCGTAGGCATTGAGGCCGACGCCGTGGTGACGGACAACGCCGTCGGCGCGGCCCGCGCGGCTGCCCACCTCATGGCCCACGGCCATACGAAGCTGGCCTACCTGGGCGACCGACCGGACATCCAGACCGCCCGTGAACGCCGGCGTGGCTTCATCGAGGAACTGGGCCGGGCGGGGCAGGCCACCGCCGCTGTGCCCGTCCGGGAAGGACTCCACGACGAGGAATCAGCCAGGCAGGCTGCCTTGGAGATCCTGACCGCCGAGAACCCGCCCACGGCGATCTTCTCCAGCCAGAACCTTGTTACCTTTGGCGTCATGCGCGCGCTGAAGGAACTTGGCGCCAGCCGCCGCGTGGCATTGGTGGGCTTTGACGACTTCGCCCTGGCGGACATGATGGAGCCCGGCATCACGGTCATTGCGCAGCACCCGGAGCGGATCGGCAAGCTCGCCGCCCAGCGGTTGCTGGCACGCATCGACGGCGACCACCAGCCGCCGCAGACCTATGTTGTACCGTCCGAACTCATCCAGCGAGGCTCCGGCGAAGTCCCGCCGCCCGCCGGCTGAACCAGCAGATCCAACCACAAGCCAATCCAAACGAATCCCGAGGGGACAACCATGACCAAAACGCTCTACGCCGAATTCACCGTCAAGCCCGGCAGCGAGGCCCGGGTGGCCGAGATGATGCGCCAACTGACCGAGGAAGTGAGGCGGGAACCGGGGAACCAGCTGTTCCTGCCCTACACAAGGGAAACGAATCCCCGTGAGTACTTCGTGTTCGAGGTCTACGAGGACGACGCCGCCTTCCAGGAGCACATCAGCGCGGACTACGGCGCACGCTTCAACGGCGAGCTCGCGGACCTGATCGAAGAGGACGGCTCCGTGCTGACGTGGCTCCAGCCGGTCCACTGACCACCAGCGCCACTTACTTCCCGCGCTACAGACGCCAAAAACCCGGGCTGGTCCGTGATTCCTGACCTTGAAGGCAAGGAACCGCGAACAAGCCCGGGACTGACAGTGAGGATGCCGGAAGGCTGGACCCGGGGACGGGACAGGCTACTGCTGGCGGTCCTTGACCGGCTTCACCAGCGTGCTGAACATCGACTGCGCCAGCGGCGTCACCGTGACGGACTTCAGCTGCGCCGTGCCGCCGTCGGCAAAGAGCGCCACCTGGTTGGCGCCAGCCGCCGGGAATACCTGGTCCGTGATGGTCCGCTGCCCGCCCTGGGTGAAGACCTCTACGGAAGACCTGTCGAGGTATACCCGCAGGGTCACTGTGCCGTCAGCGTCCAGGGCAACGGGCGCAGAGTCAACCGAGGTGAACAGCGGGTGGAAGCCGGTGTCTCCAGAATTCTGCCTGTCCACGTACACCTCGCCGGTGGTCCGGTCGTAGCCGATCACCGTGGCGGCGCTGCCGTTCCCCAGCACGGTGATTCCGGCACGTGACGCTGTGCCCGGCGCAAGGGTGACATCGATCCTCTGGACCTGGCCCCACGTGGCCGCGGGCAGCGCGGTGGTGCCAGGCGTGATGTCCCGGGCCCGCTTCTCGGCGTAGCTCGGCTTCGTCGCAAGGTCATCCACCTGCTTGACGGCTTTCTGGGTAAGGCGTGGCCCGGCCGGAGTCTGGGTCAGCCCCACTTCCCGCGGCAGTGACATGGCGCTGCGCCATGGCGTGGTGGGGATGGCCTGCGCGTAATCCCAGTTGTTCATCCAGCCCAGCATCACGCGTTTGTCCTGGGGCATGTTGGCGAAGGAAACCGACGCGTAGTAGTCCCGGCCGTAGTCCAGCCAGTCGTACGTCTGGATCCGCGGGGTGGCCGCCCGCTCCGACGCCACGAACTCATCGGCCAGGATGTGGCCCCAGCCGAACCGGTTGTTGTCCACTACCCGGATGCTCGCTTGCCGGCCCTTGAACTCGGCGACGTTCCACGACGACCAGTCCAGGACTTCGCTGTTGGCCCCCGTGGCGGTCCGGACCACCTGGCCGTCCACCACCAGGTTCACGGTGGTCTCGTCGGACCGCGGCACCGCGGCCTGGCCGGTGAGCATCACGTGGTCCAGCGTCAGGTGGCCCCAGCCGCCGGTAGCCTGGTCCACGATCCGCAGCTGGGCCTCCTGCCCGGCGAACTCCGAAACGTCCCAGCCCTTCCAGTTCAGGGCGCCGGCATCGTCCCCCGCAAGGCTGCGCACCACGTTGCCACCCACCAGCAGTTGGACCTCCAGCTGCTGGCCTGATCCTGGCGCGCGGTGTCCGCCGCCCACCAGCATGCTCATAAAGTCCCGGGAAAGGGTGAACGACGGCGACGTCATGGTTCCCTGCCTGTCGTCGGCGGGTGCGCCGCCGGTATCAAAGGTGTTGATCCGCTTGGCGCCTATATAGAAGTCACCGCCGGACGTGGCGGGCTGGAACGACGGTGCCAGGTCGCCGGTGCCGGTCCAGCCGGCGTCGGCCATTGATGTTCCGTCCGGAACCTCGAAGCCGTTGAACAGCAGGTCACCGGCCGGCGGGGTGTTGTCCAGCTTGTCCGAGACGCGGGGGTGCTGGCCACCGCCCACGAGGAAATTCAGGTAGTCGGTGGTGACGGTGAACTGGGGGGATTCCATCGTGCCCACGGGCCAGTCGCCGTCGTTGAAGGAATTGATCAGTCCGGCGCCGGCAAAGCCGCTCACCACATTCTGTCCCGGCAGTGATCCGGTTGCGGGGGCGTCCCCGAACGGACCGTTCTTCCAGTTTCCGGGCTCGTTGGCCACCGTCCAGCCCTCGTAGGTGCCGTTGTTAAAGCCGGCGAGCGGCGTCCCGGCGGGCAGGGTGTCGCTGCCTTTGGTGGTGTCTGAGGTGAAGGTAGTGCCGTCGAAATCGCCAACGAAGTACTGCCCTGCCGATCCGCCAGCCACGCCTCCGGGATTGATGTTGACCACCATGACCCATTTGATGTTGGCGGGGTCGCCGTCCACGGCAAGGGGGAACAGATCCGGGCATTCCCAGAGCCCGCCCGTGGCGTTCGCAGGCCCGAACTCGCTCAGGAGCGTCCAGTCCTTGAGGTCCCCGGATTTGTACAGCAGGACCTTGTGGTCCGCGGCCTCGACGGCGGCCATCACCCAGTAACCGCCGCCACCGGGAGTGCTGTACCAAAAGACCTTGGGATCGCGGAAGTTTGCCGAGTTGCGGTTCAACACCGGGTTGGCCTCGTACTTGGTCCACGTTTGCCCATCGTCCACGCTGTAGGCCAGCGATTGGGCCTGCAGTCCCGCATGGGGCGAGCCTGGCTGGTACGCACTGGTGTAGACAGCCACTAGCGGCGGGTTCTCCGCGGTTCCGAAGCCTGAGGTGTTGTCCTTGTCCACCACGACACTCCCGGAGAAAATGTCCTGCTGCTCATCGGTGGCAATGGCCACCGGCTGCTCCTTCCAATGCGTCAGGTCGCTGGAGGTGGCATGGCCCCAGGACATGTTGCCCCACGTGTTGCCGGACGGATTGTGCTGGTAGTACAGGTGGTAGACGCCCTTGTGGAAGACCATTCCGTTGGGGTCGTTCATCCAGTTCTGCTTCGGTGTGTAGTGGTAAGCGGGCCGGTACTGCTCCCCGCCGAAGGGTGTTCCCGAGCCGGCGTCAGCTTCGGCAACGGTTTGTGCCGCTGGTGCTTGTGTTTCCGGCGTCGCCGGGGCTGCCAAGCCCCAGGCCGGAACCGATCCGGCGAGTGTTGCGGCGAGGCTGAGGCCAGCCAGGGTGAGTGCCGAACAGGTACGGACTGTTCGGGGTGTGTTGATCAGCATGGATAGGGTTGCCCTTCATCGCGCGAGCCTAGTTGGATAGACAACGTTGTCAGTGTCAGGAACGGTAGGGGATGTCCATAAGACAAGTCAACGGTTCGTAGCGGCGTTGGAGCACTCGGGGGCAGCCCCTGCAATAATCGGAACCAACAGTTTTGCGCGGGGGCTGTTCAGCTCCCGTGTGGCAGGAATCAATGTAAGTTCGGGCCCATCACACCAGGCGAGGCGGACATCCATGAAGGCTCCAGACCAGCAGTACGCGCAATTCTCCGGAACGCCGGGTTCCCCCGGCGGCGGTGAGGCGGCGGGTCTCGGGCCGGTGGATCAGCATCTCCTGCAGCGCCTCGCGGACGCACATGGCGTGGAGACGTCGTTCCACGGCTGGGACGGGTTGCCGCACAGCGTCGCGCCGGAAACGCTGATCAAGGTCCTGGCGGCGCTGGGGGTGCCGGCACATTCCGACGAGCTGATCGAAGCAGCCCTGGCCGAGGCGGAACTGGCGCCGTGGCGGCGGATGCTGCCGCCCGCCGTCGTGGTTCAAGAGGGTGAAACCGCGCAGGTTCCGGTCCACGTCCGGGACGGTGCCACAGCCCGCCTGCACGTGGAGCTGGAAACGGGCGCAGGCGAACCTGTGGACGCCGTCCAACAGGACATCTGGGTGCCGCCGCGGGACGTGGATGGCGTCCCCACCGGCCGGGCAACATTCGCTGTGCCGGAAGGGCTGCCGCTGGGCTGGCACACTCTGCATGCGGAGTCTGACGGCGTCACGGCCCGGGGTGCGCTGGTGGTGGTTCCGGCGCGGCTCACCACGGCCGGGCCCTTGCTCGAGCGCCGTGGCTGGGGCCTTGCGACGCAGCTGTATTCCGTGCGCTCCAAACGGTCGTGGGGGATCGGCGACTTCGCGGATTTGGCGGACCTTGCCACGCTCAGCGGTGCGCGCGGAGCGGACTATGTGCTGGTCAACCCGCTGCACGCCGCGGAGCCAGTCCCGCCGGTCCAGCCTTCGCCGTACTCTCCGTCCACGCGCCGGTTCTTCAACCCGCTCTACATCCGGGTGGAGGGTATCCCCGAAATTGCCTATCTGAAGCCGCGCAGGCGCGCCGCGGTGGACCGGCTCCAGGAGCAGGTCCAGGGCCTGAACAGGGACGCTGAGCGGCTGGACCGCGACGCCGTCTACGCTGCCAAACTCCAGGCCCTGGAGATGCTTTACCACGCCCGGCGCGCACCGGCGCGGCAGGCGGCGTTCGAGGAATTCTGCCGGATCTCGGGCCAAGGACTGGACGACTTCGCGCTGTGGTCCGCCATCCGCGAGGACCTGGCAGCTGACGACCCGCTATGGGCAGACCCGGACTGCGCCCTGGGCTCCACGGAGGCTGAGGCGCTGAGGGAAAAGCTGGCGGACCGGATCGGCTTCCACCGCTGGCTGCAATGGATCTGCGACGAACAGCTGGAGAACGCCCAACAGTCAGCACGCCGGGCCGGGATGCGGCTGGGCGTGGTCCACGACCTCGCCGTCGGCGTCGACCTGAGCAGCGCCGACGCCTGGACGCTGCGCGGTGTCCTCGCGCCCGGAATCAGTGTGGGCGCCCCGCCGGATATGTACAACCAGCTGGGCCAGGACTGGAACCAGCCGCCCTGGCATCCGGGGCGGCTGGCGGAGGCCGGCTACGCACCTTTCCGGGACATGCTGGCTACGGTGCTTCGGCACGCCGGCGGCATCCGCGTGGACCACGTGTTGGGCCTCTTCAGGCTGTGGTGGGTGCCGGCTGGCAACTCGCCCAGTGACGGCGCCTACGTTACGTACGACCACGATGCACTGATCGGCATCCTCGCCCTGGAAGCCCAGCGCGCCGGAGCCGTGGTGATCGGCGAGGACCTCGGCACGTTCGAACCGTGGGTGCATGACTACCTTGCCGCGCGGGGCATCCTGGGCACGTCCATCCTGTGGTTCGAGAACGACGGCGACTCGCCGCTGCCGCCCGAAAGGTACCGCACGCAGGCCCTCGCCAGCGTCAATACCCACGACCTGCCGCCCACGGCCGGCTACCTGGCCGGCCACCATGTGGCGCTGCGGAGCAGGCTGGGCCTGCTGGAACGCTCCGAGGCGGAGGAACTGGCCGAACACACGGCCACGCTGGAAAAGATGATGGGCCTGCTGCGCGAACGCGGGCTGCTTCCGGAAGGCACTGAAACCGCGGGGGGCGGCGCCGGTGGTGCGGGCAGTGGACCGGACAGCCACGGCAGCGAGGAGCGCACCATCGTGGCGCTGCACCGCCTCCTGGCCCAGTCGCCGTCGGTCCTGCTCGGCGTGGCCCTGGTGGATGCCGTGGGGGAGCGGCGGGTCCAGAACCAGCCCGGCACCACCGAAGCCCTGTACCCGAACTGGCAGGTCCCGCTTGGTGGTCCGGACGGAAAGCCGGTGTTCATCGACGACCTCCCTGCCAACCCGCGGTTCAACGGCTTGCTGGCTGCTGTCGCGGAGGCCCTCTCAAAAAGTACACCCCTAGGCCCGTGACAAAGCGGGCACTGACTAAGTCAGGCACTGACAAGGCCAGGCCTGTGACCTGCCTACCCAGCCGTGAGCAGGTGGGTGGCGTGGTCGTACCGGAAGATGACCGGGCCGCCGTCGTGCGTGTAGGAGATGTTGCCGCCGTTGGGCACCCCGTCGGCCCCATAGTTCACGCCCCAGTCGCGGTCCAGCGCCGCCTTGAACTCATAAGTGCCAGCCGGCAGGGCCGGCACGGACAGCTTCCACACCAGCGTTGCCGGGTCCAGCGTCAACTGGGCCTGGTCGCAGGCGGGATCCCAGTCGGCGGCGCACCCGAGTTCGGTGTCCAGGCTGCCCGCAACGGCGACCGCCCCCGGCTGCTGTGAGGCGTAGACGGCGCTAAGGATGTGCGTGCTGTTGTCGTACCGGAATGTCACCGGGCCGCCAGGGTGGTCAAGCACGATGTTGCTTCCGTCGAGGACCCCTCCGGCGCCGTAGTTCACATCCCAGTTGCCGTTGAGCGCTGCCTTGTACTCGTACTGGCCGGCCGGCAGGTCCACGGTGAGCCGCCAGATGCTATCCGCCGGGTCCAGGGTCATCATGGCCTGCGGGCAGGCAGGATCCCATTCGCCGCAGCCCATGTGGACGTTCAGGTTCCCGGCAACAGTCGCCGAGTCAGGCTGCGGGGCCTCGCCGACGAACACGCTCCGCGGTTCGCTGACCACGCTGAATCCGGGTCCGGTCATGCTGGCGCGGTACTGCACCGTCGTGCCGTCCGCGAGATCGAGTGCCGCCAAATCATCAACCACTGAGTAAACCGGCGAGGTGTCGTCGGAGCCCACAGCAGTCCAGTCGCCGCCGGCCACGCTGCGCTCGAAGGACACCACGTGGCTGGCCTTTTCCGGATCGGCCGTGGCGCTGAGTTCCACGGAACCCGCCACGCTGCTGCCCTCGACGGGCTTCTGCAGGGTCAGGATCGGAGCGGGAACAGCGGCTGTCCGGGACTGGCTGGTGGACGTGTGGCCGCCGTTGTCCAGTACGGTGGCCCGGTACTGCAACGGGGTTCCGGCGTCCAGGGCCGCGACGTCATGGAACACCTGGTACGGGGCGGTGTCATCAGTGCCGATCGTGGCCCAGTCACCGCCCGCCGTTGTCGCCTCGAAGGTGACCTCGTAGAACGAAGCACCGCCGACGTCGGCCGTTACCTTGATCCGGCCGTTGTCAGCGGGTGCCGCGGCAGGTTCCTGGAGTTCGACGGCGGGTGCCGCCTTGGAGTGCGGAAGGCGGCCCGAGGACTGGTAGACCACGGC
>JBKKDH010000111.1:0-6087 GCA_046708445.1 Arthrobacter sp. | reverse complement strand
GGCCATCAGGGTCTCGAACCCGAGGGTCTGCGTGTAGAAGGTGTGGGCTGCCGCCGGATCCTGGACGTGGCTGCTGCACATTTTGAGTCTCATGGTCCTAAGCTACGCGGCCGCCGCGCGCTGCTATAGGCCCGGGCCGGCGGTCTGCCGCAAAAGCCTTCCGCGCCATTGACCGGCGGGTTCGCATGGGTTGCAATGGAAGAAGCAACCCGGAGTCCTGGGCCGGGCCTGTCGCTGGGAGGTGCCGCGGTGCCAGCCTTTTCCGAACCCGTCCTGACCGGAGCCTTGCAGCTGCTGTTTTGGGGTGCCTTGCTGGTATGCGCGGTGGCAGCCACGGTCTTTGCCGTCCGCCAACACTCTGCGCCGGAGCCGGGCGCCCGCGCCTCCGACCCGCTGTTCTGGGACCTCTTCATGGGCTCGGCCGTAGCAGTTCCCGCGATCCTGATTCCGACGCTGGCCTCGCCCTGGGCAGGGCTGGTCCTCGCCGCGGTGGGCGGGGCAACGGGCGTGGCCGCCTACCGGGGCCACCCGCGGATCGTGGCGTGGCAGTCGCAGCGGCAGCAGCGCCGGCAGGAGGGGCCGGCCTACACGGCGGCGCAGGCCGAACATGCCACCCTGCTGGCCCGCTGGTCGCGTTACGAACTGGACCCGGCCTACTGCATCGATTACCCGTCAATGACCGACGTCCGGCAGCCCGAAACCGCGGCCGTGATCAGGGCAATGCGGGAAGCCGAGCACCTCCGGGCCATCCCCCATCAGGGGTATGCCCCTGCCGTCGCCCGCCTGCGCCTTGCCCTCACCGCAGCCGAACGCGCAGCCGGAATTCCTGCCGGTGGAAATTAACTGCTGTGTCGCTGCCGTTGGAGTCCGGCGGGCGGACGCCGGTAGTGTCCGAGGATGGAACCCACAGAAGCGGAAGTCCGTGACCAGTTCGGCAGGAACCTGGAGGATAAGGGTGCCTGGCGCCAAGCCACCACCCTTGACGCCGCCGGTGAGCTGACGGCGCGCTGGCTCGAAGGGAAAAGCGAATACCAGGCGGCCACCTTCACGGCCCGCTACGACGACGAAACGGAAGCCATCGCCGTCGAACTGGCAGCCCTTAACAGAAGTGGCCTCTTCACTAAGGAGTCCCAGCCGGGCCTGCAGTCCGAGGTCACCGCGCAGCGGCAGTACGTGACAGGATTCTGCAGCGCCGAAACAGCCGCCGATCTGCTGGCCCTGTCCACCCGGTCCGACCTTGTCACCGTCGCCCATGCCCCCGGTGAGTCCAGCAGCGCGTCCATCGCGGTAACCCTCGACGGCGGCGAGGTAGTCACGGTGCTGGGTTCCAGTGAGAACCCAGTCACCGAGGACCAGATCCGGGACTGGGCGGAGGAAACCAACGACAGCCTTGCCTTGCTGCTGGCCGACTCCTGGTATGTGGAGATCCTGGACCCCGTCTGGGGCAGGAATGACGCCCTGCTCCCGGCTGTTTCTGCGGCGCTGACCGCCCGGCAATAGCCCAATTCCGGTAGCAGGCGGCTACAGGCCTGCTACCGGACAGCCTCGGCTGCCTGCTTCTCCTGCACGACGGCGACAATCTCCGTTTCGTACGACTGGGACGACCGCATGGAGCCGCGGAACCAGCAGACGGCATGCACGCCCTCATCCCCCGGGACCACTATCGGCCGCAGGTTGTCCACGGCAGAATCCGATGTGACCGCCTCCCAGTCCCAGCCCGCGCCGCCGTCGGACGTCCGTCCCGAATAGATCTCGTAGTGTTCCGTCGGCTCGCCGGAGCGCGGATCCACCGGCGCGGAGATGTACACGTGGTCAAGGTCGTAAGGATCGACGGCCCCCAGCCCCGTGTAGTCCTGCTCATGCGGGAGCAGGGCGGGCCCCGCAACGGCCAGCGGCTGCAGGGTCCAGGCCGAACCATCAAAGCGTGCGTACAGCAGGCGGTGATCGTCGACGTCGAGCTGCTGGACGCGTTTGAGGACGCCAGTGACGTCGTTGGCGCGGCAGGTGATGATCGCGGCAAGCTGGCTGCCCTGGCGCCGCAGGTCGGCGGTCCAGCCGTGGGTGAGGACGTCGCCGTCGAGCTCGGCGCCCGCCTCGAAGATGGTGGTTAGCCCAACCTGGCTGACCCCGGCGGACCCGATCACGGGCTTGCTGATGACCTGCCCGGCCGCATCGTGGAGCGCGTCGCCCTGGACGTAGCCGTGGTAGATGCTGTTGTTGTAATCCCGGGGGTGGTGGTCCGTGGTGATGAGGTCGATGCGGTCCGTGCCGTTGGAGCTGTAGCGCGTGTAGCCGTTGACGTAGCCAACCTTGGGACGGGTAAAAAGCTTGCCGCCGTACCTCCAGGTGGTGCCGTCGTCGTCGGACACCATCAGGGTGGGGTCATCGTTGATGGCACGGACGAAGTTGTAGGTCCGCGACTCAGCGGCGAGGCGGTGCAGGTTGGAATACGTGGCGCCGCGGCCGTCCGCGGGTTCGGTCCAGTCGAAGACCTGCTCAGGTTCCCACTCGCTGGCGTCATGCGGCCGGACCGAAACGCGCCACCGGGAGTGGTTGTCCGTCTAGTGCTTGGCGTACACCGCCAGGTAGCGGCCGTCCGGACGGATCAGCAGGGCCGGAGCATTGTGGTCGTCCGACTCGAGTTGCTCGTGGAGGACGTGGACTTGGCTTTTGCCCGTGGCCAAGTCGAGGACGGCCACCTCGATGTTCCCGCCCCGGCGTTCGCCACCGGGTCCCTCGGGCGCTGCGACGGATCCCACCAGCAGCGTGTTGTTCGCGGGATCCATTAGCGCACGCTCGTCCTGGAACCAGCACCACGCTCCGTTGTCGTTGAGCAGGACGGGAGCGTTCGTCATGGAGGCTCCTCGGGTTGTATCGATTCAAAAAATTATCGATCTCAGTCTATCTAGTGTGTTATCGAAAACAAGGGGTGGGTTGGCCCCGCACCACGGCCAACCCACCCCTTTTTCTTACAGCTCTACGGTGCCACTTTCGCCCACGCTCATCCGGCTGTGGGTGACCTTGGACTTTACCCACTGGAACACCGTGGCGGCCGTCCCGCCGGGACTGGTCCAGTATTCGGCGGAGTCCGAGTCCACCCGGAGCAGGCATACCTCGGGAGTGTCCGGCCCGTCCGGGAACCAGGCTTCAACAGCCTGGTTCCACAGCTCGCGGATCTTGGCGCGGTCGGTGACCACTTCGGCTGTGCCCGCCACGGAAACCCACTCCGTGCGCTTTCCAAAGGAGACATTCACGCGCGGATCAGCCCGGACGTGGGCCACCTGGGAGGTGCCCAGGCCCGTAAAGAACCACATGTCGCCGTCGTCCAACACGTCCTGGACAGCGAGCGGCCGGCTCACCAGCGCGCCCACTTCATTGATGGTGGTCAACATCCCGATCCGGGAATCGTTGATGATGTCCGTAACTTTGCTGATGTTCTCAGGGTCCGTCATGCTCTCACCTCATTCTGGTCGACAGGGGAAGCTCCCCTCCGCCAGCCTATTGGTAAGTATGCTTATTTTCCAGTCGCCTACACCCTGGCGGGCTCTGCCACGCGGGCAACTTCGGCAATGCGCGCCGCAGTCTGCCGGCCCATCCGGATGGCTCCGTCCACATGCTGGTAGCCTTCCGCGGCGAGGTCCGAGGAGCACCAGTAGATGGGTCCGACGGGGGCGTGCTGGTCCTTTCCGTAGCGGTGCAGTCCGCCCAGGTCGTAGCTGGACGCATAGGCGCCCCGGGTCCACTCCTCGGAGCCCCAGTCCGATTCGTAGTACACCTCGGGTTCCAGCGCCCTGTCGCCCAGGAACCCGGCGATCGACTCCAGCACCACCCGCTTGCGCTCGTCGGCACCCAGCTCGAAGACGGCGTCGGCCTTCTCATCCGAGATGAAGCCCACCAGCGTCCCGCGACTGTCCCCATAGTTGGTGTTGTCGTAGACCTCCTGGACCAGCGAACCGGCGCCGAACCCGGTACCGGAAAGGCCATCCTCGCGCCAGAACGGCGTGCTGTAGACGGCGTGGACCTTGATGACCAAACCCAGCGACTGGTGCTGGTGCATCTGGTGCTGGCGTCGCGGCAGTGGCGGGTTGAAGGAAACACGCGAGTACAGGTTGGGCGGCACGGCCATGATCACAAACCTTGCGTTCACGGTGGCCCGCTCGGATTCGACGGTGACGCGGTGCCCGCCGTCGGCGTCCTGCCCCCAGCTAATGGTCCGCACCGGGCTGCTAAGGACGACGTCATCACCCAGCTCCCGTGCCTGCAAGAGGGACACCTGCTGCATTCCGCCCACCACACGCTTGTCCAGGATAAAGTCCTCGTCGGTGAGGTGGGTGAAAGACCCGGCGGAAGCAGCCATCAGCACGGCCTGGAGTGCGGAGAAGGCGTGCGCGGGCTTGGTGAGCATGCCGCCGGCAATGAACAGGCCAATGTTGTTGCAGGCCGCCTCGTTGTCCGAGTTGGCGCGCAGCCAGTGGTGGAAGGAAACCGTGTCCAGCTCGCGCGCCTTGGGATGCGCCCACGGCTCGGTGGCACCGATTTCTGCCGCCAGCGCGTCCAACAGGGCAATAAGCTTGTTCATTTCGACGGCGGTGGCCGGGTCCACGGGGAAGGAGTCGCCGATGTAGCGCACAGGTTTGCCGTCTGCTCCGATGTAGACGGACTCGCCACTGCGGTAGCGGGAATAAGTCTTCAGGCCCAGCTCGTCCAGCAGGTCCAGGAGCACCGTCTGGTCCGGCGAGACCCACTGGCCGCCGATCTCCAGCACGGCACCGTCCACGGTGTCGGTCCAGGTGCGGCCACCGACGCGGTCGCGTGCTTCCAGCACAGCGACACTCAGGCCGGCTCTTTTCAGTTCACGGGCTGCGGTCAACCCGGAGGGTCCCGCTCCAACGACCACAACGTCGCGGTTTAGGTTCAGCATGATGTCCTCTCTACGGTGCGCCAGTGATGCACACCACTAAATGAATGCCATTCATTTATTAGAACTATAGCGGTTTGCACCCGGCTCCGGAAGTGGTGGGTGGAATAATGCTGGGGAACCCCCACGAAAGGCCCGCACCATGCCGGCAGCCGCCGCCCCAGGAACCACCGCCGGAACAGCCGGCGCCAGCACCGCCCCCGGCGTCTCAGCGGCCGTCGCCGCGGACACGTCGAAAGGCGCACGACGCCGGGCCGGCCGCCCCTCTGCGGCCGTGCTGGACCAGGCCGGGATTACGGCAGGCGCATTGGAGCTCATAGGGAGGAAGGGCTACGACGGCCTCACCATGGCCGCCCTGGCACGCCAACTGGACGTGGCGCCGTCGGCCCTGTACAACCATGTGGCCTCCAAACGGGATGTGCTCCTGCTCGTGGAGGATCACCTCGCCGCACTGGTGGACGTGACGGGATTCGGGGCGGGGTCATGGGAAGACGCGGTACGCACATGGGCGTGGAGCTACCGGGATGTGTTTGCGCAGCACACCCCGCTGATTCCGGTGATAGCCGTGCTGCCCGTGACGGACGCGCCGCAGACCCTTGCCATGTATGAGACCGTGAGCGCCGGATTCCTCGCGGCGGGCTTCCCCGAAGAGCGGATTGTTTCCGCGATCGTGGCCCTGGAATCGTTCATTTTCGGCTCGGCCTATGACGTCACTGCGCCCGCGGACATTTTCGACGCCGGCAGCATGGCCGACGCCACCCCGCACTTCACGGCGGCCGTAAGGAGCCTGGCGGCACGGGGCGACGAGCGCCCCGCGGATGTGGCCTTCGGCCTGGGGCTCGAAGCCCTCATCACCGGCCTTGGGTCACTGCGCGGTCTGAAGGGGGGCTGAACGAGGTTCTGCTCAGCGTTGGTAAGGCACAATTGGGGCTGTTCGACACGGACACGCCGCAGTTTCGGCCTGGTTCCCGGGTTTTGTGGCCCAAAGTGCCCCACGCCGGCGGGACTCCCCGCATGAGGCCCGCCCACCAGGGGCACGCATGTCAACGGTGCCGGCTGATATGTAGATCTGGTTGTCAAGAGGCATAGACGAGCGGCTCCTGGCTTTTGGTTCCGGGGGCCGCTCGTGTGTGCCGGGCCGGTTGTGGTGAACCGTGGTGGCGAGTCTT
>JBKKDH010000110.1:0-5322 GCA_046708445.1 Arthrobacter sp. | reverse complement strand
CAGGATCGCCGTCTTCGGGTCACCCGAATCGTAGCCGGCACGGTGGCCGTTAGGTTCGAGCTCGCCAGTAATCTTGGCTGCAGGGACATATACGTATGGACGCATGATTTTCCTTCCACTGGATCGTAAATTGTTGACAATCTTA
Source organism: Arthrobacter sp. (assembly GCA_046708445.1). Classification (GTDB taxonomy): domain Bacteria; phylum Actinomycetota; class Actinomycetes; order Actinomycetales; family Micrococcaceae; genus Arthrobacter. The sequence continues at coordinate 5,177 of JBKKDH010000110.1, read as the reverse complement.
CTCCATCGATCGGTAGGGTGTCCATCACACTCCCTGTTTCGTAACAGCCCTGACTTGCTGCAGGCGGCCTTCTTATAGCTCTGGCGACCTCAACGGCCACGCAACGAAAGGCCAGGGCAGTTTTCATCATGGCAAAATGAACACCTGAAAGTCATCGCAGGGATCGACACCCACCACGTCGCCATCATCACCGACACCGGCCTCCACCTGGCCGACAAGGAGTTCCGTGCTGCGGGATCCGGTTACCGAGGGATCATCGGGTTCATCACCGGCTTCGGTCCGATCCGCGCCGTGGGCGTGGAGGGGACCGGCAGCTACGGTGCCGAACTCTCACGCGTGCTCGCCCGCCAGGGTATCCGCGTCGTGGAAGTGACGCGCCCGAACCGGCAAGCGCGCAGGCTGCAGGGAAATCCGATCCGCTGGATGCTTACCAGGCGGCCGAATCCGTGCTCGCCGGCCGCACCGGCGCCACCCCGAAATCCCGGGACGGGTTGGTGGAATGCCTGCGCGTGCTGCGCGCCGAGCGCTCCACCGCCATGCGGGCACGGGTCGCCGTGATGGCCCAGGTCAAGGCGATCCTGGTAACAGCACCGGAAGCTATCCGCGCCAGGTACCGGGCCATGACGAGCCCGGCCCTGATGGCCGCGTTGGAAAAGACAAGGCCCGCCGGAACGGCCTCCGTGCCACTGGCCAGCACCGCGACGGTGCTCAAACGACTCGCCGTCCGCTACCGGCACCTGCACCAAGAGCTGGCACTGATCGACGCCGAACTCGACGCCATCCTTACCCTCCATGCACCAATGCTGCGCGATCTTCAAGGCGTAGGCACCGACGTCGCCAGCCAACTCCTGGTCACCGTGGGCGACAACCCCGAACGAGTCACCACCGAAGTGAAATTCGCAGCCCTCGTCGGCGTCGCGCCCATCCCCGCCTCATCGGGAAAGACCACCCGCCACCGACTCAGCCGCGGAGGCGACCGGCAGGCCAACAAAGCCATCCACCGCGTGGTCCTCGTAAGGATGCGCTACGACAGCCGGACACGCAGCTACGTGGCCAGGAGACGTCAGGAAGGAAAAAGCACCAAGGAAATCATGCGGTGCCTCAAACGCTACGTCGCCCGGGAAATCTATGACCAACTCCTCCACCCGCAACCCGCCCCGAACCCCGGATCACTGCGGACGATTCGGATAACCAAGCACCTGACCCTCCAGCAAGCCGCCGACGCCCTGCACGTCTGGCCCACCACGCTGTCCCGCCTCGAACGCGGACTCAGCCACGACAACAACCTCCACCACCACTACGAAACCTGGCTCGACTGCCAATCCTCTACAACACAGGCTCCGTCTCGCGGGTAGGCCCGAGCATTGGCCTAGCCGCACACAACCACACTGGCCCCGTCTGCTCGGCGCGCCCCGACCCCTGCATGCCCGACCGGGGGTGGCAGAGGCTGCTGTTCACCGTCCTAACCCCCACACTCACCTTTCGCTGGTGATCGATTCATGAACTAGAGATCTAGCTTGTTTGCTCGAGCTCCGGAAGCTACCTTGGCACAATGCTCGATGAAGGCGCCGCGTCCGGGATGCTTTCCTTCATAAGGGAGCAGCAGCACCATTCCGCCCGACGCTGCCGTAGTTCGGCAAATATTTCGATGTCTACCTTCTCCCGCTATTGGGCCGGCGGCGGGCAAGCCTCCCTGCCTAACGTAGGTTCTAGGTGGCGCTGTTAGTGAAACTACGCTAGACTTCTAGCAAATATGCCTACCGCCTTCTGATCGTTATTGGAGATACTGTGATCGCTGAAGACGCAGAGGAATCTGCAACCGCCGAGGAACCCTTCCGGATGACTGCCAATGTCCAGAAGGCGAAGCGCATCGGGTCCTCTGAATACGAATCACTGGCCCGTGCTGCTGCCATTGAGCTGTACCCGGACGTCAATTCGCCCGCCATGGCGTTGTGTTTCAACCTCATCCGAGCCGCAAACAGGATGACCACGGACATGGAAGTCTCGGTGCACCGCCCCATGGGCATCAGCTTCGCCGGGTACCGCCTCCTGTTCACCATCAAGTCGGTGGGACAGGTTAACCCAAACGAGCTGGCCCGGTTGTCCAGCGTTTCCACGGCTTCCATAGCCAGCTTGCTCAACACATTGGAGAAGAGCGGGCTCGTTACCCGAGAACCAGATCCAGAGGACAAGCGCAAAACCGTGGTGCAGCTTTCGGACGAAGGCGAGCAAATGCTGGCCGATCTCTTCCAGATCAACAACCAGCGCGAGCAAGCCTGGGCCGCGGGGCTCACCGAAACCGAAGCGTCGATCCTGGCCGAACTGCTGCGCAAGCTGTTGCTGCACCACCCGGCTCCCCGAACCAGCTAGAACTATAGGAGATACTCATGAGGGCTCAAGACGTCCGGTTGGACGACACCGTGATCGCCGAGCTAAGGCAACGCGCCAAAGACTTGGAGGCGCATTCCACGTTGTGGGCCGGAGGCCCAGAAATTGACTCATCAGGCTCAGCTGCTCTTTCCTCCCTGGTTGAACGGCTGGCCAACATGTATCCATACGGCGATGCAAAGTACATCGGCCAACTCCTTAAGCCCCCGCACCCTGTGGCTTGGGTTGCGCAGGCCATTACAGCACTGATCAATCCGAATAACCATGCCCTGGACGGAGGCCCGGCGACCGCGGTCCTGGAAAAGGAAGTCGTGGCCAAACTTGCGGCAATGTTCGGTTATGAGGAACATCTGGGCCATCTGACATCTTCCGGCACCATCGCAAATCTTGAGGCGCTCTGGGTTGCCAGGGAGTTGCATCCAGGCAAGGTCATACTGTCGGGAACGAACGCCCACTACACGCACGAGCGCATGTGCCGGTTGCTCGGAACTCCGCATGAAACCATTCCGGAAGACGACCTCGGCCGTCTTTCAATGGCGGATTTGAGGGTTAGGCTGGGGCAAGGCGGGGTCGGGACCGTTGTCGTGACTTTGGGCACGACCGGTCTTGGTGCGCTGGACCAGGTCCATGAAGCCGCGGACCTGGCAGCCGAATTCGGAGCCCGGCTGCATATCGATGCGGCTTACGGAGGATTTCACACCCTCCTGGCAACTGGTCCCGAACCGCTGGTTGATCCTGCCCCCTTCCTGGCCATACGCCGGGCGGATTCAATCGTGGTAGATCCACATAAGCACGGACTTCAACCGTACGGATGCGGATCTGTGCTCTTCGCTGACCCATCTGTCGGCAAGCTCTACTCGCACAATTCCCCCTACACATACTTCACTTCTTCTGACCTTCATCTTGGTGAGATCAGTCTGGAGTGCTCCAGAGCGGGAGCGTCGGCGGCAGCATTTTGGACCACGGTTGAAGCTCTGGGATTGTCACGCGAGGGAATGGGATCGATTATCGCCGACGGCCGAAAGGCCGCGCTGCAAATAGCTGACATCATCAGAGCCGCCGACGGTGCCGAGCTCGTGGTCGAACCCGAACTTGACATCGTTTGCGCCTTCCCTCGACGTCCTACAACCGGGCAAATATCTGAGGCAACAGAAGATGCGTTCGCGGCTATGGCCCAGGACGGCTGGCACTTGGCACTGTATCGGGTCGACAGCAAGTGGCTTGCGAGGAATCATCCATGGGTCGTAGTTGATAGTGACTACACCACTGTCCTGAGATCCTGTGCCATGAAACCCGAGCACCTCCAACTGGCCCATGAATTCAGCCACCGCCTCATTGCGTCGATGGAGCAACAGCCCTCACGGACAAGCTAAAGGTGCAGCATTGTCGCCCGCGCAGGGCCGTGAATCCGGATTACCACTGACTTCCCACGCACGCCCAGACCGTGGCTGATTCAAACGCAGCTGGACGAGTACCTCAAGGGACTACAGGCATTAGGCGGGGCATCCAGATGCGGAGAGTCAAATTTCAGATACCGCGCGTCTAGTTCTGAAGAGCTTCGACGCTAACCGACTTACAACGAAGTGAGGAATTTCCCGTGCAGTTTCACCATCACGGTTATGTATCCGGGGACCCCCGGATCCAGCCGGCAGCAGGTGTCGGCATCAACCGACCAGTTGAGCTTCCCAGCGAGGTCGACGTGCTGATCGTGGGCACCGGGCCTGCCGGCATGCTCGCGGCCGCGCAACTGTCCCAATTCCCAGGTGTCGCCACGCGCATCGTGGAGCGCCGTCCCGGGAGGCTCGCCATTGGCCAGGCCGACGGCATCCAGACCCGCACAGTAGAGACGTTCCAGGCCTTCGGTTTCGCCGAGCGGATCATCGCCGATGCATATCGGATCACCGAGACGGCAATCTGGAAGCCCGACCCCACCGACCCCTCGCGCATCATTCGCATTGCCCGTACCCCTGATGACCCCGCCGACATCAGCGAATTCCCCCACCTCGTCGTTAACCAGGCGCGCGTGCTGGACTACTTCGCCGAGTTCATGGCCAACTCGCCCACACGGATGTACCCCGACTATGGCCTTGAGTTTCGTTCCCTGAGCGTCGCGGAGGAGGGAGAATATCCCGTCACGGTGACCCTGCTCCACACTTTCGGCCCCCGCGAAGGGCAGGAACGCATTGTCCAAGCCAAATACGTTATCGGCGCCGACGGTGCACGCAGCAAGGTCCGCGAGTCCATCGGCTGTACCCTCGCCGGAGACCAGGCCAATCACGCCTGGGGCGTCATGGATGTCCTGGCAGTCACAGACTTCCCAGATGTTCGCCTCAAGTGCGCCATCCAGTCCGGAACCGGCGGCAGCATCCTGCTGATCCCACGCGAAGGCGGCCACCTCTTCCGAATGTACGTTGACCTAGGCGAGGTGGACCCCAACAACAAGGGCGCCGTGCGCAGCACCTCCATCGATGAAATCATCCGCAAGGCCAACGAGATCCTCCACCCCTACACCCTCGACGTCCGCAACATCGCCTGGCACAGCGTGTACGAGGTGGGCCACCGGCTTACGGACCGGTTCGACGACGTCCTGCCCGAGGACCGCGGGGCACGGACCCCCCGGGTGTTCATCACCGGCGACGCTTGCCACACGCACAGCGCCAAAGCCGGCCAAGGCATGAACGTCTCCATGCAGGACGGCTTCAACCTCGCCTGGAAGCTCGGCCACGTTCTCGAGGGCCGAAGCCCCGAAAGCCTGCTGTCCACCTACTCCGAAGAGCGGCAGGTGGTGG
>JBKKDH010000109.1:0-18836 GCA_046708445.1 Arthrobacter sp. | reverse complement strand
CTCTTGAGGTGACCGTCCCGCCGTCGTTAATTACTTGTACGCCTTACTTCTTGCCCTGGTTGGCTACGGCCAGGATGGCTTCCGCAGCGGCGTCCGGGTCCAGGTACGTGCCGCCGGGCTTGATCGGCTGGAAGTCCTCGTCCAGGTCGTAGACCAGCGGGATGCCGGTGGGGATGTTCAGGCTGGCGATCGCTTCGTCGCTGATGCCGTCAAGGTGCTTGACCAGGGCGCGCAGCGAGTTGCCGTGGGCCGTGACCAGGACAGTCTTGCCGGTCTTGAGGTCTTCCTTGATGTCCGATTCCCAGTACGGCAGGAGGCGGACCAGGACGTCCTTCAGGCACTCGGTGCGCGGGAGGGCAGTGCCGAGGTCGGCGTAGCGGGGGTCGTGAGCCTGGGAGAACTCGCTGTTGTCGTCCAAGGCCGGCGGCGGGGTGTCGTAGGACCGGCGCCATTCCATGAACTGCTCCTCGCCGTATTCGGCCAGGGTCTGTGCCTTGTCCTTGCCCTGCAGCGCACCGTAGTGGCGCTCGTTCAGGCGCCAGTCGCGCTTGACGGGGATCCAGCCGCGGTCAGCCTTGTCCAGGGAGATGTTGGCCGTGTTGATGGCCCGCTTCAGGAGCGAGGTGTACAGGATATCGGGGAGCACATCGTGCTCGACCAGAAGCTCACCGCCGCGTGCTGCCTCCTCGCGGCCCTGGTCGTTGAGGTCAACATCCACCCAGCCGGTGAACAGGTTCTTGGCGTTCCATTCGCTGTGGCCGTGGCGCAGCAGAATCAGCTTGTAAGTCATGATTTTCATCCTAGCTGAGCGCCACTGCCGCCCGCCCAGCGTTACAGCGCGGGGTCACGTGGAGGCGTCACGTTGGATAGGGTTGGGCGGTGGTTCAAAAAGCTGAACGGGTGGCCGCCCCGCAGATGTCCGGCAGGAACAGGGCCGGCAAACCGGTGGGGAACATTACCCGCGGCACCACCAATCCCAACCGTATGCGCCGCGTGGACCGGTGGCTCACCGGCCCCCAGGCATGGCGCCTGCGCAGGGTGGAGGATCCCCTGGTTGTCGACCTGGGCTATGGCGCAACACCCGCCACCGCCGTCGAACTTTTTGAGCGCCTTCGCACTGTCCGGCCGGACGTCCGCGTGTGCGGAATCGAGATCGAACCTGAGCGGGTCCGCGTCGCGAAGGAATTGGAAGAGCCCGGGCTGAGTTTCCTGGTGGGCGGTTTCGAACTGCCCGTGCCCGGCCGCCCCGTTTTGGTCCGCGCGTTCAACGTGCTGCGCCAATACGAGGAAGCGGATGTGGAAGGGATCTGGCGGCTGGTTCAGGGCCGACTCGCCCCCGGCGGCCTGTTCATCGACGGCACCTGCGACGAGATCGGCCGGCGCGTGACCTGGATTGCCCTCGACGACGAACGGCCGCTGTCCTTGAGCATGTCGGTGCGGTTCGGAAGCTTTGCGCTGCCGTCCGAGGTTGCGGAGCGGCTGCCCAAGGCGCTGATCCACCGGAATGTGCCGGGCGAACGCGTCCACGGCCTGATGGAGGCGATGGACCGGGCGTGGCTGGAGTCGGCGCCGCTGGCGTCGTTCGGAAACCGGCAGCGCTGGCACGCCATGTGCAAGGCACTGCTCGACGGCGGCTGGCCCGTTCAGGACGGACCCTCGCGGTGGCGGCTGGGTGAGCTTACAGTGGGCTGGGACGCTGTAGCGCCGTCGGACTAGGGCCCACGCCGGCAGGGTTCCCTAGCGAGCTTCCGAGCTGAGGGAGCCGGTAGGGATCACCACGGGCCGTAGGGGCCCGTGTTTCGGCTGCCTCCGCGTCCGGCGTCCTTCACTGCCGGCCGCACGTCGGCGAGGTAGACCGAGGCGGCCACGACGGCCGCCAGGCCAAACAGGCCCAGGGTGCCGAACAGGCCGCCGCCGCTGCCGAGGAGGGAGATGACGCCCACGAGGGTGGCACCGCCGGTGAGGGCGAGCCAGAAGGTCTTGGTCCGTTTGCCCGTGGCTTCATAGGCGTTGGCCCTGTGCCGTGCGCAATCAACCAGTGCCCAGAGTTCAAGCCCCAGTGCCACCACGGCAAGGACAAAGAACACTGCCCGCTCCACATAAAAAATCATCACTTGACCGTCCACCATCCCAGCCTAGCCGTCCAGCGAGTCGAGCGCTTGCTTCAAATCGGCCCAGAGGTCCTCGACATTTTCGATTCCCACGCTGAGGCGCACCAGGTTCTCCGGAACGCTGAGCGGTTCGGCAGTGTGGCGGCGGCGCCGTTCGATCAGGGACTCCACGCCGCCCAGGGACGTCGCAGGCAGCCACAGCTCCAGCGCCCGGACAAGCCTGTCCGCGGCGTCGGCGCCGCTGAGGTCCCCCACCGGCGCAATCTGGATGCATACGATCGATCCGAAGCCCTTCATCTGGGCCTTCGCCCGTTCGTGGCCGGGATCATCGGCAAGCCCGGGAAAGTGGATACTCTCGACCCGCGGGTGGGCGCCCAGCCGGTCGGCGAGGACCGCCGCCGATTCCTGCGAGCGTTCGATCCGCAAAGCCAGCGTCCGCAGGCCGCGCAGCGCAAGCCAGGCCTCAAACGGCCCGGCGATTGCCCCGTGGATGGTCCGGTGATGCAGCAGCGCTGCGCGGATGTCCGGATTTGGCGTTACCAGGGCACCCAGGACGACGTCGGAGTGCCCGGCGAGGTACTTGGTGACCGAATGGAGGACAACGTCTGAGCCCAGGGACAGCGGCTGCTGCACCAACGGCGTGGAGAAAGTGTTGTCAGTGACTACGATCGCCCCGGCCTGGTGCGCGGCCTCCGTGAGGGCAGGAATATCGGCGATGCCCAGCATGGGGTTGGTGGGGCTTTCCAGCCACAGCATGCTGGCTGTCCTGGCGTCAGTCCCCTTCGGGGCGATCTGCTCCTTGACCGCTTCCGTGTCGGCGATGTCCACGGTCCGGAGCTCAAGGAAGCCCTTCTGGGCAAGCTCGGCCGCCATCACCAGCGAACCCGAATAACTGTGCGACGGCATGACCAGGACACCGCCGGCAGGCACCAGGGACAGCGCGGAACTGACCGCTGCAAGTCCCGACGCGTACAACAGGCCCGGCAGATCGGACCCTTCAAGCTGGCCGAGGGCCTCTTCAAACGGGTCCCAGGTGGGGTTGGCGTACCTGCCGTAGCCTCGGTCGCCGTCGGCCAGCGGTCCGGTGCCAAAGTAGGTCGAAGACAGCACGATGGGCGGGTTCACCGGTTCGTCCCGCTCCCGTGCCGGCCGGCCGGCGGCGACAACCACGGTCTCGGCTGAAAGGGACGCGGCCTGGTGTTCGGTGAGACTCATGGGGCTAGCGTACTTTGGAGCGTTGCCTCTCCAGAAAGCCGTTACAGCTGCGCCCTGGGGCAGCAGCGGGCCGGAGCCCAGTCGGTGAATGTCAGTGGGGTCGGTAGGCTTGTTCAGTGACTATCCAGAGCCCCGGGCTTTTTATCGCGTTTGAAGGTGGCGACGGCGCCGGCAAGTCCACCCAGGCGGCCCGGCTGGCCGAAGCCCTGGAATCCCGCGGCCTGAAAGTGCTGCGGACCCGCGAACCTGGCGGCACCCCCATCGGCGAGAAGCTCCGTTCCCTGGTGCTGGACCACGGCCACGGCCATATCGATGCCCACACCGAGGCGCTCATCTTTGCCGCTTCCCGCGCTGCACATGCCGGCCAGGTCATCCGTCCCGCGCTGGAACGGGGCGACATCGTCCTCACTGACCGCTACATCGATTCCTCAGTTGCGTACCAGGGTGCCGGCCGCGACCTTGGCACCGAGGCGGTCCGGTCACTGAACGAATGGGCCACCGAGGGCCTTCAGCCCGATCTGACAGTCCTGCTGGACGTGGACCCGGCAGACGGCCGCCGCCGCCGCACTGCGGGGGACGCAGCCGAAGACCGCCTGGAATCCGAGGCCGATGAATTCCATGCCCTCATCAGGGAGGCGTTCCTCCAGCTTGCGGCGTCCCGCCCGGATGCCTACCTGGTGCTGCCAGCGCACCTGGCCGTGTCCGAGCTGGCGGCCCAGATCCTGGCCCGCGTTGACGCCCTCCTCGCGTCCTCCGGCCGCGGTGCGGCATGACTGTCTGGGACGACCTCCAGGGCCAGCCCGCCGTCGTCGAACAGCTCCGCCAGGCGTCCCTCGGTGAGGGGCTGACGCATGCCTGGCTGTTCACCGGCCCGCCCGGCTCGGGGCGTTCCAACGCCGCCAAGGCCTTCGCTGCGGCACTGAACTGCGACCAGGACGACGTAACCCGCCGTGGCTGCGGAACCTGTCCCGCGTGCCTGACCATCCTGGGTGAGACGCACTCCGACGTGACGTTCGTCCGCACCGAAAAAGTCACCATCACCATTGATGAGGCCCGTGAGCTGGTGTCGACGGCGGGGAACAGGCCGTCCTCCGGCCGGTGGCGGATCATCGTGGTGGAGGATGCTGACCGGATGGCCGAGCGCACCACCAACGTGCTGCTGAAAGCCATCGAGGAGCCCACGCCGCGCACCATCTGGATGCTCTGTGCACCATCGCCGGCGGACGTGCTGGTGACTATCCGCTCCCGCTGCCGCGCCGTGGCACTCCGGCTGCCACCTGCGGCCGACGTCGCCGCCCTGCTGGTCAAGCGCGACGGCGTTGATCCGGCGCTTGCCGAACAGGCCGCCCGGGCTGCCCAAAGCCATGTGGGGATAGCCCGCCGCCTTGCCCGGGACCCCGAGGCCCGGGAGCGCCGGCTGGAAACCGTGAAGTTCCCGCTGGGGCTGCGCGGAGTCACCGCCGCCGTGATGATGGCCGAGAAGCTCGTGAAGATCGCCACGGCAGAAGCGAACAGCTCCAACGAAGAACGCGACGCCGCCGAGAAGGCTGCGCTCCTTGCCACGCTGGGTGCACCCGAATCAGGGACGTTGCCGCCGGCAATGCGGAGCCAGGTCAAACAGCTCGAAGACGACCAGAAGCGGCGGGCCAAACGATCCATCACGGATTCCCTCGACCGGACCCTGACGGACCTGCTTTCCTTCTACCGGGACGTGCTGATCATCCAGCTCGGGAATGCTGTGGAGCTGGTAAACGTTGAGCTTAGGGGTGAACTGGAGGAGTTCGCCTCCCGGTCCACCCCGGAGACCACCCTTGCCCGCATGGATGCAATCAACAAAGCCCGGGAACGCATCACCACGACCAACGTTGCTCCGCTGTTGACTATTGAGTCCATGGCAGCCAGCCTGATCTAGCCCCTTACAAGGAGACACTCTCGATGACTGCTCGCCCCCTGCCCGTACGCCCCCGGTCCCTGGGGATTGGAGTGCGGGCCGCCGGCGCCCTGGTTCTGGCCATGGTGCTGGCCTCGTGCACCCTCCTTGACGGCGGGAAGCAGGAGCAGGGGACCGCGACAGCCAAGGCAGATCCGTCGATCGTTGCCTCGGCGCCGGAAGGACTCGATTCCTTCTACTCGCAGGAGGTCGTCTGGGAGCCCTGCGAAAACAGCTTCCAATGTGCCAAGATCACCGTGCCCCTGGACTATCAAAAGCCCGACGGCGAGACGATCCAGGTTGCCGCCCTGAAGGCTGCGAGCACCGGCAAAAAGACCGCAACCCTGCTGGTCAATCCGGGAGGACCGGGCGCGTCCGGCTATGACTTCGTCAAGGATGCCGCAGGCACGCATTTTTCCAAGCCGGTGCGGGACAGCTATGACCTTGTGGGATTCGATCCGCGGGGCGTGAAGCGGTCGTCCCCTGTCACCTGCATGACGGACGCCGAACGGGACGCCGCCCGCGCCAAGATCTACGCCCTCGATACCGACGCAGGGCTGGCCGCCGCCTCGGCGGATAACAAGGCCATCGCTGCACAGTGCGCCGAGCAGACAGGTCCGGCCTTGGGGCTCATCGACACCGTCAGCTCGGCCAAGGACCTGGACATCCTGCGCGCTGTGGTCAACGACGACAAGCTGAACTACCTGGGTTACTCCTACGGGACCTTCCTCGGGTCCACGTACGCGTCGCTGTTCCCGGACAACGTGGGCCGCATGGTCCTGGACGGCGCCCTGGACCCGTCCATCAGCAATGAGGAGCTCACCAGCGGCCAGGCCCGTGCCTTCGAAAAGGCCATCCGGGCCTATGTTGCAGACTGCCTCCAGGAGGACGGCTGCCCCCTTAACGGCACCGTGGATGACGGCGTCCAGCAGATTCGCGATCTCATCGGCGCGGTCCAGCAGACGCCGCGCACGGCCAAGGACGGGCGCCTGGTGAACGCCAACATGTTTGTTAGCGGACTCATCACGCCGCTGTACAACGACGCAAGCTGGCCCGCCCTGACCCAGGCCCTCGATGCCGCCATGACCGGCGACGTGAGCCTGATGCTCCGGCTCGCCGACCTCGGCGCGGACCGCAGTTCCAACGGAACGTACTCGTCCAACTCAACTTTCGCGTTCAACGCCATCAACTGCCTGGACTACCCGATGGTCTCGGACACCGCAGGCATGCGTGCCGAGCAGCAGCGGCTCATGGAAGACTCCCCCACTCTGGGCTACTTCTTCGCCTATGGTGGCACGAACTGCGTGGACTGGCCGTACAAGAGCGTGCGGACACCCGCCCCAGTGGAATACACCGGCGAGGCCCCCATCGTGGTCATTGGGACCACGGGCGACCCCGCCACACCCGTCGAGTGGGCAGCATCGCTGCGGAAACAGCTGGGCAACGCCTCCCTGCTGACCTGGCAGGGTGAGGGGCACACGGCCTACGGCCGTGCCAACAGTTGCATCGGGGACGCCGTGGACAGCTACCTCGTGGAGGGCACGGTTCCCGCCGACAACACGGTCTGCTGAGCAGGAGACGGCGTCCATTTTGACCCGGGCGCTGGGACTCTATTACAGTTGACTCTTGCATGAACCAGCCGGTTCCTTCCGGTAACTTCATGCGGTGCTTCCTTAGCTCAGTCGGTAGAGCGTTTCACTCGTAATGAAAAGGTCATCAGTTCGATTCTGATAGGAAGCTCGGGATAAACCCCGGACAGCCCCTAAATTTAGGGCTTTCCGGGGTTTTTCGCTGGTTAAGCTGCGACCGCTCTCCGACGTCAGGGCACACTTATGGCACACTTTGAACTGAGTTATCCGCCGTGAGGCCAGGCGACGTCCTGGTCGGCCGCACTACCGATCCCGCTTGGACACCGCTCTTCGGGGTGGCCGCCGCGATGATCACGGAACCTGGTGGGATGCTTTCGCATGCGGCCATCGTGGCCCGCGAATTCGGGATTCCCGCCGTACTGGGCTTAGCCGGCGCCCTCACCCGGATCACGCCCGGCACCACACTCGAGGTGGACGGAAGCCACGGTACGGTCCGCCGAAAGCCCGCACTTCCCAAAGCGGCTCCATGATGGGCGGGAAGGCATCGATGCTGCTCACCCTTCACGCGGTGAGGCTGCTCGGCTTCGCCGACACCCACTCAGCTGACCTCATCGCCACTCTCGGCATCCGGAGATAGCCCTTTGCGTGGCACCTGCCCTGCTACATTGCTGGCGCGTTCAGCCCCACCCCCAGACGCCAACCTATGATGGCGTCATGGATGACCAGGAGCTTGCCGGAATCGCCAATGCACTGTACGCGCTGCCGCTCGACGAGTTCATAGCCGCCCGCACGGCTGCAGCGAAGGAGGCGGCCGGGGCCGCGGAAGGACTGCCCGCCGCCGTGCGCGCCTTGCCCAAGCCTTCCGTGGCCGCCTGGGCCGTCAATATGCTCGCCGCACACCAGCCGGACATCCTGGCGCGGCTCAATGAGCTTGGTGGACGGATGCGCGCCGCCCAGTCCTCCCTCGACGCGGCGGGGATGCGGGAGCTGGCGCGGGAGCGCCGCACTCTTTTGGCCTCGGCGGTTGATGCCGCCTGCTCCGTCGCTGAGCAGCAGGGGCGACGCATCAGCGGAGCCGTGGCAACCGCCGTCGAACAGACACTGAGGGCGGTAACGGCCGATGAGGGGGCGGCTGCCGCCGTCCAGAGCGGGCGGCTCCTGCAGGTCCTGTCCGCCGACGGCGTGGACACCGTTAACCTCGACGGCGCCGTGGCAGTTCCGGGTGCGGTCGCCTCTCCACGCACGGCCACGCGAGTCCCTGCCGAAAGCAGGAAGCCGGATACGACGGCGGACGTCCCGGCTGCCGCCCCGCCGGACAAGCCGCGCCTGCAGGCGGTGCGGCAGGCACCGCGGCCGGCGTCGCCGTCGGCCCTGGAAAAAGCCCAGGACGCGGAGCGCGCGGCGTCTGCAGCCGCCGACGAGGCAGCGCGGCAGGCACAGGACCAGCGCGAAGAGCTGGCGGTGGCTGAGGCTGACTTTGGCCGCCTCGCTCACGAAGCACAGGGACTCCGGGCCCGGCTCAAGTCCACCGAGGAGGCGCTGGAACGCACGCGGAAGCTCAAGGAGACTGCCGCGGCGGAGGCCAAACAGGCCGCCCGCGCGGCGGACAAAGCGCAGCGCTCTGCCATGCTGGCGCACGAACGTGTCCTCCGGCTGGGCAACACGCGGAGCTGATGCGCCGTTATTGTCAGACCCCGGTTGCACACTGGATTTATGGAAAACCAACTCGTTCAGGAATTTCACGTCACGTACTTCGACGCCGATTGCGGCCGGATCCGGTCAGAGGCCTTCGACACGCGCGAAGAAGCCGAGCGCTTCGCAGACCGCTCCTGCACCGCTGAGGAGTCCTGGGCCGTGATCGACTCCGTCGCAATCGGGCAGGCACGGATCGCCGCATAAAACAGAAAGCCCTGCCCAGCCCGGACAAGCCGGGATGGGCAGGGCCACCGGCGCTCCGCTAGGGAGCGTCGCGCCTGTGTTGGAGCTTTACGCGAAGTCGGAGACCGCGGGGTCCGGGCCAATCCGGCCCTCGCCCTCTGCGCTCCGGTCCAGGCCATTGATGGCTTCAATGTCGCCGCTGTCGAGGGTGACCTCCAACGCCGCAAAGTTTTCCCGGATCCGGGATTCCGTGACCGACTTCGGGATGACCACGTTGCCTATCGCGAGGTGCCACGCGATGACCACCTGCGCCGGCGTGGCCTGGTGCTTGGCCGCAATGGCCGCCACGGTTCCATCCTCCAGGAGCTCGCCACCCTGGCCAAGCGGGGACCACGCCTGGGTGAGGATCCCCTTGGACGCGCCGAACTCACGCAGTTCGCGCTGGCTGAAATACGGGTGCAGTTCAATCTGGTGGATGGCAGGAACCACGCCGGTCTCGTCGATGAGGCGCTGCAGGCCCTCAACCGTGAAGTTCGAGACACCGATGGACCGGACACGGCCCCGCTTCTGGAGCTCAATCAGTGCCTTCCAGGTGTCCACGTACTTGTCCTGTTTGGGCTGCATCCAGTGGATCAGGTACAGATCCAGCGTTTCGAGGCCCAGCCGGTCCAGGGATTCCTCGAAGGCCGCCAGTGCGGCCTCGTAGCCCTGGTCGGCGTTCCACAGCTTGGTGGTGATGAAGATTTCCTCGGCGGAAAGGCCGGAGGACGCAATCGCGCGGCCAACTCCTGCCTCGTTGCCGTAGATCTTGGCGGTGTCGATGTGGCGGAAGCCGGCCTCGAACGCCTGGCGGACCACCTTCTCGGCGACACCGTCCTCAACCTGCCACACGCCGTATCCGAGCTGGGGAATGGTGTGTCCGTCGTTAAGAGTGAGTGTGAAGGTAGAAGAAGTCATTCCGCCATCGTGCCAAATGTAGGTCCCCGACTGAAGCCAAACAGCACACGCTAAGCCACGCGCGTAACCGGGAATACTTCCGGCTACCGGCCGGCGGAGTCCTCGGCAAGGCGGCGTTCGGCATCAGCCACCTGTTCGAAGACCGATTCCGCGCGCCTCCGGACGGACACGGCACCCACGGGAACCGGCCCCACGGCGAGGCGCAGCATCGCAGCCGCCTCTGCCGTAGTGGCCAGCGAGTTTCCGGCTTTGGACAGGGACCGGTGGACGC
This sequence comes from Arthrobacter sp., assembly GCA_046708445.1. Lineage (GTDB taxonomy): Bacteria > Actinomycetota > Actinomycetes > Actinomycetales > Micrococcaceae > Arthrobacter. Next base: position 8,885 of record JBKKDH010000109.1, on the reverse strand, counting down.
CCGCGAGCGGCCCCGGAATGTCCAGGCCGTCGCTGGGCGCGCGGCGCTGGGCCTCCACGCAGACCAGGCGGACCCGCTCCAGGAGCCCAGCCAGTTCGTTGGCGATGTCGACCAGTTCGCCGTAGAGCTGGTCGTCCTCGACTCCTTCCAGCACCTGGTGGTACCGGTCCAGGCCACGGTGGAACCTGTCGTGGGCCCGGCGCCACAGGCCCTTGCCGAGTTCGGCGTCGTCTTTGCGCCCCTGGCGGGCGGCGGTAAAGAATCCCAACAAGAACCTACAGGTACTGGCCGGGACCGTGGTCCGGGTCCTGCGGCTGTCCCGGCTTTCCAAGCCCGTGGCCCTGGGCTGCGGCAGAAGCGCGCTGCGGCTCGCCGTTCTCGCCAATAACTACGCCGGGAGCAATCACTGTTCCCGGCGGAAGCTGCCTGAGCTGGAGCTGGGCTGCTGCATGCTCCCTGGCGGCGTGCTGGGCGGCAATGGCCGCCTGGATTCCGTGGAAGAGGCCTTCCAGCCAGCCCACCAGCTGGGCCTGGGCGATGCGGAGCTCGGCATCGGAGGGGGTGGCGTTGTCAGGGAACGGCAGGCTGATCCGTTCCAGTTCCTCGATCAGCTCCGGCGCCAGCCCGTCTTCGAGCTCCTTGATGGAACGCTCGTGGATCTCCACCAGGCGTCCCCGGGCGGCGTCGTCCAGCGGCGCAGCTTTGACTTCCTCCAGGAGCTGGCGGATCATCGTGCCGATCCGCATGACTTTCGCGGGTTCGTCCACAAGGTCCTGAAGGCTCGCCTTCGACTTCGCGCCGGCTGCCGCTTCGGCGGCACCGGGCACAGGAGGCCCCGCGGACTCAAGGGTTGTGCCCTCCACAGGGACGTCGTCTGATGGCTGAGTGTCTTTCGGATCGCTCATGCGTTCATACTCTCACGAGCCGGCGGCACCCTTGCCAGTCAATGAAGCTGCTTGACCAGAATCGCGCCCTCATCCACGGTGAAGCCGGATTTGAGGTAGAAACCGACCGCATAGGTGTTCGCCGGAACCCAAACCTCCAACACGTCGTTGCCAGCCATCCAGAGCTCCATCGCTGACACGAGAGCGGTGCCGACTCCCACGCGACGCCAATCGGCGTGAACACCCATCTCCATCAGCAAAAGCTCGGCCCAAGGGCCGGCGGTGCGCCTGCGCTGCACGATGCAATGGAGGAAGCCCACTGTCAGCGGGCCCGACTCCGCTACCCAGCACAGCACTGACGTATCGGCAAGGAAGGCGCGGGCGCCGTCGGGCGTTAATGCCCCCGACGGCGCCACGGACGGATCCTCGTCAAACAGGTTGTCAGCCTCTGAGAGCTGGTTGAAAAGCTCTGCGTCCTCCGGACCGAGACTGCGGATCGCCACCCCGGCAGGCACCCCCGTCACTTCAGCAGCACCTGCCCTGCGGGTTGGAATCCTGGCGGTCCGTATGGTTCCGCCAGAACTCACGTTCAGTCAGTGGCGGCTCCTGGTGTCCCGCTGCACGGTGGTACTCCACGTACTTGGAGTACGCGTCGGCGCCCAGGACGCCGCCAAGGTAACGGGAAATTCCGCGGAATCCCGTGGCGATGGCGGTCAGGCCGGTGTTCATCAGTGGTGCCGTGCCTTTTCGAACCGGAGGTCTGCCGGCAGTTTGTTCCATTCCGCCATCAGTTCCTTTTCCGCCGGTGTGGGGATGATGCCCGCTGGCGCGAAGACCCTGGACGGCCGGGCCTCGTCCTCGTGGTCCCTATTCGCGATTCCGGCTTGGTGGTTGCGGAAGGCCTTGGCGGTCGCCAGGAGCGCGGTGGCAATCACGATAATGCTCAGCACCACGAAGATGACGGACAGCCAGCCCTGGATTGCGGTGTTGCGGACCACGGCCTCCATGGCAGCCACGGTCTTGGCGGTACCGAATTCGGTCTTGCCGTCAGCGAGGGCCTTGGAGAAGGCTGCGTTATTGGCGAAGTACCCTACGGCCGGTACCGGGGAGAAGATCTTCTGGAAACTTGCCGTAATGGTGACCACCGCGGCGAATGCCAACGGAAGGGCGACAATCCACAAGTATTTGAAAGTTCCGCGTTTGGCGACGATGGCCAGGCACACCGACAGGGCAATGGCCGCCAGCAGCTGGTTGGCGATGCCGAACAGCGGGAACAGCGTGTTGATGCCGCCGAGTGGATCTGTCACACCCATCAGGAGTACGGCACCCCAGGCGCCCACCATGATGGCAGTGCACAGCCAGGCGCCGGGGCGCCAGGAGTGCTCCTTGAACTTCGGGGCAAAGTTTCCGATCGAATCCTGCAGCATAAAGCGGGCGACGCGCGTGCCGGCGTCCACAGCGGTGAGGATGAACAGCGCCTCGAACATGATGGCGAAGTGGTACCAGAAGGCCATCATGGCCGTGCCGCCGATGAACTGCTGCATGATGTGGGCAAGGCCGACTGCCAGGGTGGGGGCACCGCCGGTCCGCGACACAATGCTTTCTTCGCCGACGTTCCGGGCCGTCTCCGTCAAAAGGTCCGGGCTGATGTTCACGCCGGCCAGGCCCAGGCTGTTGACCCAGGTGGCGGCCGTTTCCACTGTTCCGCCGGTCAGTGCCGCGGGGGCATTCATGGCGAAATAGAGTCCCCGGTCGATGGAGATCGCCGCGACGAGGGCCATGATGGCCACAAAGGACTCCATCAGCATCCCGCCGTAGCCGATGAAGCGTGTCTGCCGCTCCTTCTCGACGAGCTTGGGCGTGGTGCCGGAAGAGATCAGCGCGTGGAACCCTGACAATGCGCCACAGGCGATGGTGACGAAGAGGAACGGGAACAAGGCACCGGGGAAGACCGGCCCGTTCTCCCGGCTGGCGAACTCACTGAAGGCCGGGACCGTGATTTCGGGCCGGACCACAATGATGGCCAACGCGAGCATCACGATCACGCCGATCTTCATGAAGGTGGAGAGGTAGTCACGGGGCGCCAGCAGGAGCCACACCGGAAGGATGGCGGCAATGAAGCCGTAGACAATGAGGCCCCAGGCGATGGTTACCTTGTCCAGGGTGAAGAACGCGGCGCCCCATTCCGTCTCGGCAACAAGCCCGCCGCCGATGATGGCCGCCATGAGCAGCACGAAGCCGATGAGTGAGACTTCCATGACCTTGCCGGGCCTCAGGAACCGAAGGTAGACGCCCATAAAGAGCGCGATAGGAATGGTCATGCCTACGGAGAAGACGCCCCAAGGGCTTTCACCCAGGGCATTGACGACGACGAGCGCCAGGATGGCGACGATGATCACCATGATGAGCAGCGTCGCGATGAGCGCAGCGGTGCCGCCAATGACGCCCAGTTCCTCGCGTGCCATCTGGCCGAGGGAACGTCCGCCGCGGCGCATGGAGAAGAACATCACCAGGTAGTCCTGGACGGCTCCGGCGAGGACTACGCCGACGACGATCCAGATGGTGCCCGGGAGGTAACCCATCTGGGCGGCGATGACCGGGCCAACCAGCGGGCCGGCTCCGGCGATGGCGGCAAAATGGTGGCCGAACAGGACGTTGCGGTCGGTCCGGACGTAGTCCCTGCCGTCAGCTTTGTACTCGGCGGGCGTCGCACGCCGGTCGTCAGGCTTGGTGATGTAACGTTCGATGACCTTCGAATAGAAGCGGTAGCCGATGAGATACGTGCAGACGGAAGCGAACACGAACCAGATCGCGTTGACCGTCTCGCCCCGGATGATGGCCACCATGAACCAGGCAACGCCGCCCAGCAGGGCGATGGCTGCCCAGAGCGCTATCTTGGCGGGGGTCCATTTCTTCTCTTCGGCCTCCCGGACGGTTACGTCCACGGCAGTTGCCGGCAGCTTCGGGTCAGTGGCCAGTTGGCCGCCACCGGGCCTCGGGCCACTCAGTTCGTCTGGCGTTCCGGCCATGTCTCCTCCTTGAGATTTCCTTCGTCAGTGATGCTCCATGGCACCCTACCAATGCCGGGCCAACGGGAGGCTCGCTGGGCGCCAGGACTGCGTGTCGTTGCGATGAACGGCGGACGCGGGGCGCCCGGCGACGGTCCGCGGGGACACCGCCGGGCAGTCTGCCTTGCCGGACGCACGGAAGGCCTCCGTCCAGGGTTTCCCGGACGGAGGCCTTCTGAATGTCTGGTCCCGGGTGGGAGCCGCAACTTCGCGTGCTGGTGTTACGCGTGCGAGTAGGTGAGGCAATCCGCGTTGTCAGCACCGGGGCCCACATGGACTTCAGGGGCATTGCACATCAGGTGGTCATTGTGGACGCACTCGGAACGCTGGCACGCTCCAACATCTGCCAGGACCTTGGACAGCCCGCCGTGCATGCCGGTGTCGATGAAGGTGGCGCAGCTGGCGTGGTCTGTACTCCCCGCGACCGTGATGGCATGGGCTGTGCAGCCTTCGTGGTCGTTGAAGGAGCAACGGGTAACACTGCAATCGGCAACGTGAGTTGTCATAAGAGGTTCCTCCGTATTCCGGCTGCCCGGGTTGGACAGCGTCCTGCCTCCCACGCTAGGCCTGTTCGGCCCAATCAAAAAGACCCAACTGTGTGACGTAATTCGGCTCAAGGTCCGGGCCGTGCGGGTGCAGGGCCCGTCAGGTCCCAACCTCCCGGCGCGACATCGGCAGCTTCGCACGGGTAAACAGCCAGGCCAGGGCGGCACCGGTCAGCGGCACGGCCACCAGCAGGGCCGCCAGCTGGAGCCAGGGAACAACGGCGGTCCGCGCCAGCCCGGTCGCAGTCACGAGCAGTACCGCGGGCACTATGCCGGCAATGCTTCCCAGCACGGTTCCAAGCCCTGCCGTCATCAGGGCCTGCGCACCTGCGAGCGCCTTCCTCAGCCCGGGCGCTGCTCCCACACCGGCAAGCGTCACGTGGTCCTTCCGCGAGTCCGCCATGGAAAGGCCGGTGGTGATGCCTGCCGCGCTGAGGGTAATCAGTGCACCCAGTCCCACGATGGACCACAGTATGAGCGAGGAATCCCGTTCTGCTCCGCGCTCGACAATCAGCGTCGTGTACTGGTTCCCATAGACAACTGCAAGGGCGGAGGATGCCTTATCCGTCCGTGCGGCGTCGGGGAAGGCACTGAGTTGGACCAGCATGGCGCCATCTTCCGCGCGCATGCCCGCCGCGGCTGCAGTTTCGGGGGACACAACTCCGTAGTAGGGAACCTTGACGTCTGGCTCCAGCACAGCCGCGGCCACCATGGTCCTGCCCTCTTCCTTGTATCCCTGGAAGGCATCGGCGTTGGTCACGCCCTCCAAGGGTTTTCGTACATCCTGGGCTACCAATGCGACGTTGCCATCGCGGACGAACACGGGATTGGTCACCACCATCCCGCCTGCAGCGAGAACGTCCCGAGCTTCCGCCGTCGGCGCCCTTCCCAGTAGTTTTTCCACGTCATCCGCGTTCCCCACAACGATCGAGCCGACGCCGCCCATCGCTGCATAGGGGCGCATGGAACCCTGGCAGCGCCAGTCGTCGGGATCGAGGACACGCTGACCGGCCGTCATCGGGCACTCGTTGCCTTCCGGTACCTCAAGCGAGTACTGCAGGCAGCTCGAGGTAGGGGTCTGGGCCGGCGCCGAGTCCACCAGTTCGGGACGCATCTCGCAGTTCCGGATACTGGGCGTGCGAAGCACCTGGGTCCACTCGACCGTGTCCAGGGCGCCGCCCAGTGCCGTTGCAACCGCGGCAGGGTCAATCTTTTTCGGTTCCGGCATAGTTCCGTCGGCCAGCATGGGCTGTCCGGCGAGCAGGGGCACTACGGCCTGGTTCCGCAGCGCTGACCAGTAGTGGTTTTCCTGTTCATTCGCCTGTTGGCTGGAAGCCAGGACCATCGTGGCGCTGGCCAGCGTGGCGGCTGCGAGGACGGCGGCAACCGCGGGCACCGTCCTGCTGCGGTTTCGCGAAGAATCCCGGGCCGCCATGCGGGCAGCCAGCGGCAGGCGCCCCGACCGGCGGGCGAGGTGAGCGACTACGCTCCCGGTCAGGAGGACAAGGGACACAACACCCAGGACGGCACCTCCCAGCAGGAACCAGGCGATGACCGGTGTCCGGGAGATGAAGACGTCCGGATCTTCGCTGGAAAGGGCAAGCCAGCTGCCTGCGGCCAGCGCGGCGGACGCCACTCCGAACAGGACGGCGCCCAGGACCGCAGGCCGCCTGCCCGCTGTGAGAGGTGCCCGTCCCGATTTGAGCGCGCCGAGCACGGCCTGGCGCGCCACCTGCAGCGCCGGGGCCAGGGCTGCCAGCAGGCAGGCGGCGAAGCCCATGACCATCGCCACGGCGGTCAGGAGCGTGTCCGGATGGAAGCCCGGGAAACGGACAGATCCATTCATCCGCGCCACAACAACGACGACGGCGGAGGCCACAAGACCAGTGGCCGCACCGGCCGCAACGGCAAGGCCGCCCAACCACAGTGCCGCGGCCATCACCACCGAGCGGATGGTGGGGGTTTCGGCTCCCGACGCCGCCAGCAGCGCCAGTTCGCGGACCTGGCCTTTGGCGCCCACGGCAAACGCGGCCCCGGCGAGCAGCCCCACCTCAAGCAGCGCCAGCGCGCCCAGGAACGCACCTGTGATGTACGCAGCGAAGGGCGTGGAGTTGTTGTAATCCGCCGATGTGCCGTCCGTTCCCAGCTTGTCCTCCGGCGGCGGATTCAGCGCAACAGACCGGGACAGCACAGCCACGCCCGCGGCGTTGGCCTCCTGGACCTGGCTCCAGGTCACAGGTTCCGGTCCCACCACGTAGTACAGGGTGGCCTTGACCACCACCGCGGACGCCTCGCCCGGGACGGAGCCCGCGGGAGCCGGGTCATCCAGGCCGCCTTGACCCGGCTTGAGGTACACAATGGAATTGCTGTCCGAATACCCGGCATCCCGCAGTGTCCCCACCACCACGAACGTGCCGGCCGAGGTTGCGAGTTCCTCCCCCAGTGCCAGCCCGAACCGTTCCAGCAGCCCCGGCGACACCAGCATCTCGGAGCCGGTTCCGGGCGCCCGGCCCTGGAGCAGGGTGTACTTGCCCGCGAATACCGGGGCCAGTGCCTCCACCGCCCGCCCCACGAGCGGCACCTCTGCGGCGCCCGACTCAGCGGTCAGGTCCAGGGTGGTCTCGGTCAGCACGGAATAGCCGGCGGGCACCAGGTCCTGTGGATCCTTCGGCTTGAAATCAGGGTCTTGGTCCCAGCTTCCGGAGGCAATCCTGGTTTCATCGACGGGGTCCTGGACCATCTGGCCGTTTGTCATCGCCATGGGCCGGAAGCGGGCCTGGGTGCCGCCCAGCTGGTACTGCACGCGCTCCGCTGCAGTCTCCTGGCTGCTCTGGAACAGTGTCACTGCCCCGGTCATGGCTGCCACCGGCAACATGATCAGCAGGATGATGAGGAGGGAACGGCCCTTGTGGCGGCGGATGTCGCGCCGCGCCATCCGCATCGCCACACGGAAAGCCTGCCGGCGCCCTCCCGGGGCCGGCTTCAGGTCAAGCGCCACGTCAGTATCCAGCCTGCGCCAAAAGCATGGCGGGATCGTGCATGGCAGCGGCCTGGTCCACAATCCTGCCGTCCCGGAGGAACACCACGCGGTCCGCCCAGGCGGCGTGCCGGGCCTCGTGGGTCACCAGCATCACGGCTGCCCCGGCGTCCGCGCGGGAGCGGAGCACCTCCATTACGCCCTGGCCAGTCGTGGAATCCAGCGCACCCGTTGGTTCGTCGGCCAAAATCAGCCGGCGGTCGCCCACGATGGCACGGGCGATAGCCACGCGCTGCTGCTGTCCACCCGACATTTCGTCCATGAAGCGCTCGGCGAGCTCCGGAATGCCCACCTGCCGCAGGGCATCCAGTGCCTGCCGCTGCGCCTTCTTCGCGGCCGTCCCGTCCAGTTCCAGCGGGAGCGCCACGTTTTCGGATGCGGTCAGCGTAGGAACCAGGTTGAAGTCCTGGAAGACATAGCCCACCGCGCGGCGGCGCAGCCGCGCCAGTTCGTTCAGTCCCAGCCCGCCCAGCGGCGTGGACTCCACAAAGACACCGCCCGACGTCGGCCGGTCCAGTCCGCCGGCCAGCGCCAGGAGGGACGATTTACCCGAACCCGACGGGCCCATTACGGCGACGAACTCGCCGGCACTGACGGTGAGGTTAACCTCACGGAGTGCGGCGACCGCCGTCGCGCCCTCCCCGAATGTGCGGCTGACCTTGGCGAGTTCCAGGACCTGCTGAGGCCCCCGGACGCTCACCGGCGGCTATCCGCGATGAGCGGGGCAGCCTCTTCCACAGTGACCCCGTTGGACGATTTACGTGCTGTTCCCTGGCCGGCGGACTGTGCCTGCTGCACCATCCGTGCCTCGCAGAGGTCCAGCCAGCGGACCTCCGCTTCCGTCTGGAAAATCAGTGAGTCCAGCACCAGCAGCCAGGCTGTGTCTGCCGACCGCTGGTTCGCCGCAGTGTCCCGCCGCGCCTTGGTGTAGTCCTGCAGCGCCCGGATGGACGCCACGCGCTGGGCCTGGATGATGGCCTGGACGTCCACCCCGGGGAGCGTCACGGCGAGCGCCAGCTTGATGGCGAGTTCATTCCGTGGAGGGTTGGTGCGCTCCACGGGGGCTGCGAACCAGCCCTGCACCTCGGCTTTCCCTGCAGGGGTGATGCTGTAGACCACGTGGCCTTCGCCGTCGCCGCCGTCATTGCTGACCAGGCCATCACGTTCCAGCCGGTCCAGCGTGGTGTAGACCTGCCCGATGTTGAGGGGCCAGGTGGCTCCGGTGCGGTTCTCGAACTCAACCCTGAGCTGGTAGCCGTAACGCGGCTGGTCCTGCAGCAGGGCGAGGAGGCTGTGGCGGATTGACATGATGCTCCTAGCGGTGGCGTCAGCGTCGGTATGCACGGACCCC
>JBKKDH010000108.1:0-2940 GCA_046708445.1 Arthrobacter sp. | reverse complement strand
GCGGCTTGAGGCCGCACGCTTGATGGGGGTCACTGGTGCGCGGTATTCCTCTTCGGGGGCGTGTGATGACTCGCGGCTGACGTCGCGGACGGGTGCCGGTGCACGGCGTTCCTCGCGTTCAACTTCCATCGAATCGTCCTCGTCCTTACGTGTTGTGGTGTGCTCGGACTCGTAGTGTTCGTCGCCATCGGCGAGCCCAAGATAGATCATTGTCTTGCGCAGAGCGCCGGCCATGGTCGACTCCTAATCGTGTCCGTAGGCGGGCCGACCAATGACTTAACAGCATTGGAAATCCCCGCCATTCACTTCCAATACTTCGACGCTACCCCACGGCAGGACGCGATCCGAGAATATCCGAACCGATCCGCAGGTGTGTCGCTCCGAAGCGGATCGCCACCTCAAGGTCCTGGCTCATACCTGCGGAAACTCCGGTGGCAGCGGGATGGTCCGCGGTGAGCCGGGCAGAGATGGCGGCGAGCTTCTCGAAGGATGCTTCGGGCGAGGCCCCCAGCGGCGCCACAGCCATGACCCCCGCCAGGACCAGCCCGCCGGCGGAAGCCAGTTGCTCTGCGAGGGCCGGGACATCGGCGGGGGCGGCGCCGCCGCGGTGTGCACCGGCGTCGTCGTCGAGGCTGACTTGGATGAAGCATTCCAGCGCCGCCCGTCCGGACCGGTCTTGTTCGGCAGCAACGGCCCGGGCAAGCCCGTCAGCGAGCTGTGGCCGGTCCACGGAGTGGACGGCATGGGCGTAGCGGACGACGGATTTGGCTTTTTTGCTTTGGAGCTGGCCCACGAAATGCCAGTTGAGCCCAAGGTCGCGCAGGGCTTCAGCCTTCGCGGAGGCCTCCTGGTCCCTGTTCTCCCCCACGTCGGTGACGCCCAGCGCGGCGAGCCGGCGGATGTCTTCGGCCGGGTGGAACTTGGTGACGACGATCAGCGTAGGCTCGTCAGCCCGGCCCGACGCCGTGGTGGCAGCCACGATGCGGCTCCTGACGGCGGCGAGGCCATTTTCCAGCTCGGCAGCGCGTGCCCCAGGGTCCTTCGCCTCAGTCATGCGTCCATACCAATCCGGCAAACCTGCCGGTGGCCTTGTTCCGGCGGTAGGAGAAAAGACTTTCGTTCTCAAGGGTGCAGGGCCCGCAGTACCGGACGTCAACGTCCACTGCTTCCAGCTGGCTCCGGGCGCCGGCAGGCAGGTCAAGGCCTGGCGTTCCCCAGCTGGTGGTGGACCACGCCGCGGGAACTGTTGCCGCCACGTCGTCCCGGAGTCCAACCGGAACTTCGTAGCAGGTACCGCAGATGGACGGGCCCAGCCAGGCCTGGATGCTGGTGGCACCCAGGGCCCGCATGCGCTCGACCGCGGCGGGAATGACACCCGCCGCCAGCCCGGGCCGCCCTGCGTGGACAGCGCCGAGGACCGGGCCGCCGGGGGTCTGGCCGACCAGCACCGCGGGGATGCAGTCGGCCACCATGACCGCCAGCGGAAGGCCGCGGGAAACCATGGCATCTGCCTCAGGAGCAGCACTGCCGGCCTCCATGACCGCCACGGCAGTTCCATGCACCTGATTCATGAACCGCAGCGAACCTGGAGCCATGCCCGCGCCGCGCTCCAGTTCTGCCCTGCGTACCCGGACATCGTCCGCGTTGTCCCCCACGTGCAGCGCCAGGTTGCCGGCGCGTGTGTCTGTGAAAGCCACGGACACTCCGGGGAGGACTTCAGTCTTCCAAAGGAACAAGCTATGCCCTACTTCAGGAAGTCGGGGACATCCAGGTCATCGGAGCGGCTGCCGGAAAGGTCCGGCTCCACTACCGAGGGAAGGTCGACGTCGAAACCGGAGTCCGCGGGGACCGCTGACGGGCGGTGCTGGCCCCAGTTGCTCAGGCCGGACGCGCCGACGCCGGCGTGGACCGGCTGCACGTTCATCTGGTGGCTTCCGCCGGACGGCGCCTGGGCCGGTGCCGCCGCCGGTGCTGCCGGGCGCTGGGGGGCCACCTGGGGCTGGGACTGGTCCATCGACGGCGAGGTTGCCTTCACGTCGTCGAAGCCAGCGGCGATGACGGTCACGCGGGCCTCGTCGCCGAGGGCGTCGTCGATGACCGCGCCGAAGATGATGTTCGCTTCAGGGTGGGCCACTTCCTGGACCAGGCGCGCTGCTTCGTTGATCTCGAAGAGGCCGAGGTCGGAGCCGCCCTGGATGGACAGCAGGACACCGTGGGCGCCGTCGATAGAAGCCTCAAGCAGCGGCGAAGCGATGGCCAGTTCCGCAGCCTTCACGGCACGGTCCTCACCGCGGGCCGAACCGATGCCCATCAGCGCCGAGCCTGCGCCCTGCATGACGGACTTCACGTCCGCGAAGTCAAGGTTGATCAGGCCGGGCGTGGTGATGAGGTCCGTGATGCCCTGGACACCAGACAGCAGGACCTGGTCGGCAGAGCGGAAAGCGTCCAGGACGGAGACGTTGCGGTCGCTGATGGACAGGAGCCGGTCGTTCGGGATGACGATCAGGGTGTCCACCTCGTCGCGGAGGGCGTCAATACCCGCCTCGGCGGAGCCGGCGCGGCGTCGGCCTTCAAACGTGAACGGGCGGGTGACCACGCCAATGGTCAGCGCGCCAAGCGAGCGTGCGATGCGTGCCACGACGGGAGCGCCGCCGGTACCCGTTCCGCCACCTTCGCCGGCCGTCACGAACACCATGTCTGCGCCGCGGATGACCTCTTCGATTTCGTCCGCGTGGTCCTCGGCCGCCTGCTTGCCCACCTCCGGGTTGGCGCCTGCACCGAGCCCCCGGGTCAGCTCCCGCCCGACGTCAAGCTTGACGTCGGCGTCGCTCATCAGCAGGGCCTGGGCATCGGTGTTGATTGCGATGAATTCGACACCGCGAAGACCGACTTCGATCATGCGGTTGACTGCGTTCACGCCACCGCCGCCGATGCCGACGA
>JBKKDH010000107.1:0-3320 GCA_046708445.1 Arthrobacter sp. | reverse complement strand
GGCGATGGCCGCACGGAAGCCGCCGGTCCCCGAACCGAGCAGGACGAAGATTCCCAGTGCGGAGAACGCCACGGCGGTGTCGACGACGCCGCGACCGCCCTCAAGCAGGCCGAAGAGCCGCCCTTGTTCCTTCGAACCGCCAAGCTGCCGGATGCTCTTGAGCAACGCGGGCCAGACCAGGCAGTCCGAGCATACGGCGAGCAGCGCGAACACCAGGAGGAGCGTGCCAAAGCCCGGGAAGGTGCTGAGGAAAAGGCCCAGCGCACCGGTGCCGACCAGGCCGAGCGGGATGAGGATCCGGGTGGAGAACCGATCGGCGAGGTAGCCGCCGACGATGAAGAGCGCGGTCGCGACGATCGAGTTGACGCTCAGCAGCGTACCGATCTCGGTGTGGCTGAGGCCCATGGCCTCCTGCATAGGGACGTAGAACGCGTCCTTGAGGTTGGCGAGCTTGTAGATCGTGCCGCCGGCCATAACGAGCAGCGCGAAGCGGATCCATTTGCTCCAGTCGACCGGTTTCGTGGCCTTCTCGGAGGTTTCAGCCATCGTGGTCATCGTGCACCTGCCATTGAGTTTGTTGTGTCGAGCTGCGAGACGGCGATGTCGCGCAGCGAGGTGAGAAGATCCTTTACATAGGCCACCTGGTGGTCGGCCCAGCCTGGTTCTGCCGCGAGCAGCTCATCCCGGGTCCATCCGGCCGGGATACCGGTAGTGCTCAGGTCGCGGTACGGGATGAACGGGTCCTCGCCCTCGCCGGCGTGGCGGAAGGCGGGAGCGTAGTAGAGGTTTTCCTGTTCGAGGGCCAGGGCGATGACCTGGGGTTTGTCCGCACCGAGCATCAGGAGTTCGAAGAGCATCCGTGCACCGGGCAGGTCGTCCTCGGGACTACCCTGCAGCACACCGCGGTGACCATAGCCGTCCCCCTCGGGGAGAACATGGACCCCTTTCAGGTGCGCTTGCAGGATGTGCGGCGAAAGCGCATTGAGGGCCTCCATCGGACGCTCACCGGCGTTGATCATGTTTCCGAAATCGAACATGGCGTGCAGCCGAGGATGGGAGACCCGGCGCAGCAACTCGGCGATCTCGGTAGAGCGCAGTTCCTCATGCTGCTCGAAGGAGAAGTGCAGATCGTGCTCGTCTGCAATCGCGGCGAGCCGGCGCAGGTCCCGCTCGATCAGCGTCATAACCTCGGACAGCGTACCCTCGAAACGCGAATAGACGCGGATGTGCTGGACGCCCAGGACGCCCGCGATCCGGACCACCTCGTCCACGTCCGCACGCAAGGTAGTGCTGATCTCGAGGTGGATGCTCAGGCCCAGCCGGTGCGCGCGGCCGGCGAACTGGCGCAGCCTCGCCTCGCTCATCCGGCCCAGGCTCCGTTCCTCGCCGTCGAGGAGGTGGATGCAGGCGCCGGCCAGGCTGTGCCGATGCGCGAAGTCGAGCACTTCATCGGGCCCGTACCCGCCGTAGGTCAGGTTGCCGAGGAGGGCGTAGGCGTGGGCGAACAGGCGGGCGCCGTCGACCCGGTCGATCAGGGTCCGGGCGAGCTCGTCAGTGAGGCGGGGCAGGGACCTGATCTCCTCGTTGTTGAGGCGGGGTCTCAGGAGCGCCTGGAATCGGGCGTCGGCAGGGGGCATCGTGGGCTCCTCGGGAGGCATATCAGGGGTGGTGGCGAATGTCACTCCTCATTTGTACGCTGTTAATGGATTTCGAAAAAGGTCCATTATGCACTCAGTCATTAAGTCCATTCAGGCACCTGCGGTGGTCCGCTCCCAACGGTCCCAGGCGGCGGCCATCCTGCCGACAGCCTGCGGCATGTGCTCCTCCGCGGTTCCGGCGAACCCGATCAGCAGCGCCGGGGGAAGCTGTCGGGTGAGCCGGTACTCGCCGAGGGGGTAGGTGTACACCCCGCCCGCGGCCAGTCCCCGCGCCACGTCGATGTCGTCCACCGGTTCACGGAGCCAGCCCATGATGTGCAGTCCGGCGTCAACCGGAGCGGCGTCGATCCTGTGGCTCAACTGCTGATCGATTGCTTCGAGCAGAGCGTCCTGGCGTGCCGCGTACAGGCGCCGGGTGCGGCGAAGATGCGCGTGCAGGTGTCCTTCTGACAGGAAGTCGGTGAGGGCCGCCTGGAGCACCATTGCGGGCGGCCGCCCAATGACCGATGAAGCGGACGCGAATGGCTCTACCAGATCCTCCGGCAGCACGCAGTATCCGAGGCGGATCGAGGGCGCGAGCACCTTGCTGAAGGAGCCCACGGTGATCACGTGCCTGCTCAGGTCGAGCCCGAACAGCGTCGGCAGGAGTTTCCCGCGGTAGCGCAACTCGCTGTCGCAGTCGTCCTCGACGATCCAGCTTCCGTTTCGTTGCGCCCAGGCGATCCACTCCGCCCTTCGCGCGGGGCTCATCGCGATCCCGAGCGGATGCTGCCGCGCGGGAGTCAGGCAGGCCAGGCGGGCCGGGGACACGTCGCTGTGCTCGTCTGGAAGGACCGCTCCCTCGTTGTCGACGGCGACGCCCCGGACAGGACAGCCCTGGGACTGAAAGGCGAGCCGTCCGGAGATATGCCCCGGGTCCTCGACGAGGACGGGGTCGCCGGCGTCGAGCAGGAGGACCGCCAGCACGTTGAACGCATGCTGGGCACCGGAGGTGACGACGACCTGGTCCGCGGTGCACCCCAGGCCCCTGACGTCGTTGACGTAGTCTGCGATCGCTTCCCGCAGTGGGCGGTGGCCGTGGGGGTCGCTGTACCCGATCGCCAGCTGGTCCGTGCGCCCGGCATGGCGCCCCAGCAGGCGCTTCCAGGTGGCCGCGGGGAAAGCCGAGGACGCAACCTGGCTGGCAACGAACGACTCCGTCCCGGCAGGCGCCCACGCGTTCGGCGCCTCACTGAAGAGGTCGGTGCCCCGGGCAGAGGTGGCGGCTCCGCGCTCGGACAGCGGCGGCCGGGCCATCGGCTGCTGCGGGGCGGCATCACTCCACAGCGTGTCCACGTATGTGCCGTCTCCCGCCCGCGAGCGCAGGAAGCCCTCCGCGGTGAGTTGCTCAAACGCAGACACAACGGTAATCCGCGCTACTCCCAATTCGGTGACGAGTGTGCGGGTCGAGGGCAAGCGGGTTCCGCTGGGCAGCGAACCCGTCAGGATCTGTGTGCGCAGCTGCGAGTACAGTTGCTGGTGCAGTGGCTGGGCCGCGGCGCGATCGAGGTCAAGTCCGGCCAGCAGGCGCCCACCGGCGCTCTTCATCCCGGGTCCCGCCGAGCTGATTTCACCATGGCGCCATTTTACGGGGGCCCGCTGTCAACTGAGCCGTTGCGGCGG
>JBKKDH010000106.1:0-6679 GCA_046708445.1 Arthrobacter sp. | reverse complement strand
CGCGGCTGCTGTTCCTCGATGAACCGTCCACCGGCATGGACCCGCAGAACCGGGCCAACCTGTGGGAGCACATCATGCGGATGCGGGCCGAGCACGGGACCACCATCGTCCTGACCACGCACTACATGGACGAGGCCGACCTGATGTCCGAGCGTGTGATCGTGATCGACCACGGCACGATTATCGCTGACGACACGGCGGCCCGGCTCAAGGCCAACCTCGCCGGCGACCTGCTGGCCGTGGAGGTGGCGGCTGAGTCTGCCCCCGGCGTGCGCGGGCTGCTGGGCCGTGCCGCGGCCGGCGGTGAGGTCAGCGAAAACACGTACGACGGCGTCGTCCGCTTCCGCCTCCGACTCACCGAAGGTGCGCGGCTGGCGCCCGCGCTGCTGAAGGAGATGCACGACGCCGGCGCTCCCGCCCAGTCGCTGGAGCTGAAGCCGCCGACGCTGGACGACGTGTTCCTGGAACTGACCGGCCGCAACCTGCGGGAAGGAGCCGACCGCTGATGAGCGTGCAAACCAGTACGGAAGTCCTGAGGAAACCCAGCCTCGGCCAGGTCCTGCGGGACACGAAGTACGTGTTCTGGCGCGAGATGCTGCTGCCGCTGCGGGACCCGTTCTCGCTGATATTTTCGCTGATCCAGCCGCTCGTGTTCCTCGGCCTCTTCGGCCCGCTGCTCGGCGCGGCCGTGGGTGCGCCGGCGTTCGGCGGCCAGTCCACCCTCCAGTGGTTCCTGCCCGGCGTCGTGGTGATGATTGCCCTGTTCGGCACGTCCATGACCGGTTCGAACCTGCAGTACGAACTCATGACCGGTTCGTACGAGCGGATCCTGGCTACGCCGCTGTCCCGTTCCTCGCTGATGATCGGGCGCGCACTGAAGGAGTGGGCGCCGCTTGTAGTGCAGGGGCTTCTGATCGCCCTGGTCTGCATCCCCTTTGGCTTTGTCTTCTACCCGCTGCATGTGCTGGCGGGTCTGGTCATCCTGGGGATCTTCGGCATCGGCCTCGGCGCGCTCTCCTATGCCCTGGCGCTGGTCTCGCAGAACAAGGAGTGGATCTTCTGGGGTGTGCAGCAGACGCTGCTGTTCCCGCTGATGATCCTGTCCGGCATCATGGTTCCCATCGAAGCCGGACCGGCCTGGATGAAGACGGCAAGCCTGTTCAACCCGCTGACCTACCTGGTCAACGCCGAGCGGGAACTGTTCGCCGGCAGCGTCGGGACCGACACGCTCCTGGGCCTGATCGCCGCATCGGTGACTGCCGCCGTCGGACTGGTGGTTGGCATCCGGGCCATCAACCGCAACATCCGCTGAGCGCTCACTGCCCGTTGTCGTCGGCCGCACCCTCGTTGCCATTCCGCTGCAGGAAGGCGAGCACTGCGGCAACCCGGCGGTGCACGCCCGTCGCCGGGAGACGGAGCTTGGTGAAAATCGAGTTGACGTGCTTTTCCACGGTTGACGAGGACAGGTAGAGGGACTGTTCGATGCCGGCGTTTGTCCTGCCCTGTGCCATCTCACGCAGCACGTCGAGTTCGCGGGGCGACAACTCCGAGAGCGGGTTCGCCGCTCCTGCGCTGCGGCGGCGCACCAGCGTATCGACGATCTGCGGATCGATGACCGAACCGCCCGCCCGCACTTCGCGGAGCGCGTGCACGAGGTCCTCCAGGTCGCCGATTCGGTCCTTGAGCAAGTAGCCGAGGCCTGCCGAGCCGTCGGCGAACAGGGCGAGCGCGTAGCTCTGGTCGGCGTGCTGCGACAGCACCACCACGCCTGTGTCCGGGTGGGTGGCCCGTATCGCGCGGGCCGCCTCGATGCCCTCCATATGATGGCCGGGCGGCATCCGGATGTCAGTGAGCACCGCATCCGGGGAAAACCGGCGCACGGCGTCGAGCAGCTCCGATGCGTTGCCCGTGCAGGCCACCACGTCAACCTCGCCGGAGTCCTCCAGCAAACGGCGGATCCCCTCGCGGACGAGGTAGTTGTCCTCGGCGACCACCACCCGGAGCACGCCATGGTCATCCAACGTTCTCTCCCTTCCGTTCCACGGGAAGGTCCACCCGCACGGTAGTGCCCGACGGGTCGTGGCCTGAGACGTTCAGACTGCCCCGGAGCGCCGCCACCCGGTCGCGGATGTTCGCCAGGCCGCCTCGGGAGGCAGGTGCAAGTGTGCCGATGCCGCACCCGTCGTCTGTGATCGCGATTTGCAAATGCCCGTCCTTCCGGACGAGCCCCACCGAGGCGAACGTCGCATTCGCGTGCTTGGCAGTGTTGGCCAGCGCCTCCCGGACCACATAGTACGCCGTCGTTTCCACGTCCTCAGGAAACCGCTCAACGCGGACGCCTTCATCCGCTTCCACGGTCAGCGGGATCGGGAACCTGACCGCGCTCGACTCGATGGCCGCCACGAGGCCGTTATCGCTGAGGACCGGCGGATGGATTCCATGGGCGAGTTCACGCAGGTCGGTGAGCGTCTCCCGGGCCTGGTCCTGCAGCTCTGCCAGCTCATCAGCCGTAAGCTCGCCCCGCTGCAGCCGGTTCCGGGCGAGGCGGAGTCCGGCGATCTGCGCGACCACGTTCTGTTGGATCCCGTCGTGCAGGTCCCGTTCCAGGCGCTTGCGCTCGTCATCCTGGGCGGCGACGAGCCGTTCCCGGGACTCGGTCAGATCGTTGAGTTGCCGGGCCAGTTGCGCGCTGAGGCGCACGTTGGCAACGGATGCCGCGGCCTGTCCGGCGACCGTGCGGAGCAGTGTCCTTTCGGCGTCGCTGTATTCTCCACGCCGTCGCGGGCCAACCTCGATGCGCCCCAGTGCCTCATCGGCCTGCACGAGCGCGCACGATTCAACGGGCTCCCCGGCTGCCTCGCCGGCAGAGCCCACCGGCGACATGGCGAACGTCCCGCCCGGTCCTGCGAGGAAGATCCGGACCCAGGAGGCGTCGAGGCCGTCGCGGACGGCAACCGCGAGTCGTGTGAGCAGTTCGCCGGGTTCGACGGACTGCTCCAACCGGGAGCCGAGCTCGCTGAGCAGCATCAGTTGGCGGTCCCGGTCTCCGAAGACAGCGCGGTGGATCCACCGCTGCAGCCGTCCGCGCAGCGGCAGCAGGCAGACTGCGAGGACTGTGGTGAGCAGGACGGCACCGGTCGCCGTCAGGTTGCTGGCGAGCAGCACGGCCGGCGTCGCCGTGCCAATCGCGTAGAGGACCGTGATCAACAGGTTCGACGACCGTGCCACCATGCGCCCGCGGTCATCCGGAGCAATGTCAAACGCCCCGTACCGGAAAATGCCGTGGACGGACGCGAGCGGCACCGCAATGAGTGATGCGAAGACGGCGACGGCGGTGGGCCAGTTCGGCGGGGCGACCGTCCACACAACAAAGCTGGCCAGTGCCGCCGAGACCACCCAGGTCATGACGCGCATGCGCGAACGGACATCCGCATCGCCGAAGAGCGCGCGTGAGTAGAGCACACCGAGCCCGACCAGAACAGCCGGCCAGGGCTGGTAGATGAGGTAGTACACGGGCACGGCGGCCCATTCGAGCCAGGGAACAGCGAACGGGTTCGGAATGGCTTCGCCGCTGATACCGATGTACTCCTGCATCACGACGTGCGGGGTTGTGGCCAGGGTCAGCGGGCCGACCAGCACCGGGACCCAGAGGAAGGGCACGGCGATGCGTTGCCACCGCCGCTCTGCAGTGCCGGTCGGATAGGTAGCGAACATGGTGAGGAAGGCTGCGGTCGCTACTGCATCCGCCGTCAGTCCGACCATGTTGAAGACCGGGAACCATGGCTCCTGGATCAGCCCGACGTTCCGCTGCACAAATGTCTCGTACGCCGCACCTACGGACATGGCTGTGGATGCCGCGGCAATGAAGACGGCGGAGCGGGACGGTGACACGGTGAGCAGCCAGATGCCGAACACAAACGTTGGCAGGACGCCCAACAGGGGCCAGCCAAGGCCGTGGTCAGCAGCTGATTCGACGAACCCCCGGACAATGACGACGTAGATGAGCGACGCCACTCCGACCGGAGCCAGCGCTGCGAGCAATCCCCATCTTCGGAGCACAGTCCTATGATCCGCCTCTGTGGCGATTCCCGGGAGGGGGTTACCCACCCATCCCCCACGGCGGCTGGCCTCCACCTACCCTGCGGCCTTCCGCGTTCCGGGCGCACCCGCGGCGCGCCTACGGTGGGCTCGAGCGGATGCCGCGGAACGGCGACCGCACGACTAGGAGGAGGACATCATGCGCAGGATCTACTCGGCCATCGCCTGGATCATCGCCGGCGGCGTTGTGGTGCAGGCCGCGTCGATCGCCTTCGCCCTCGGTGGGATCGGCCGGTACGTCCAGGACGGCGGCGTCATCGACAAGGCCCTCGTCGAGAGCCGCCAGGCGACGTTCACCGGTGACCTCGGGTTCCCGATCCACGGCATCGTGGGCGGGATGGTCATACCGCTGGCCGCCGTCGCGCTGCTCATCATCGCGTTCTTCGTGAAG
Source organism: Arthrobacter sp. (assembly GCA_046708445.1). Taxonomy (GTDB): domain Bacteria; phylum Actinomycetota; class Actinomycetes; order Actinomycetales; family Micrococcaceae; genus Arthrobacter. Next base: position 2,190 of record JBKKDH010000106.1, on the reverse strand, counting down.
GCGAACGGCACACGGCTGCGTGGCGCACGCAAGTGGGCAGGCATCGTGCTTGCCCTGGTGGCGTTGCAAATCACCCTCGGCTACTCCATCGTTGACATGCCCTACCTCGGCCTGGTCCACGGTGCGAACGCACTGGCCGTGCTGCTCGCCGCGGTCTATGCGGCGATGCGCGCCAGGCGGTCCGCGACGGTCGGTGTCGAGGAACGCGCCGCCGATGTCATCGCGACCTGACCTTGTCCGGCGGGTTGCCGCCGGCATCGCGGTGGCCGGCGCGCTTGGCCTCGGTGCGCTGGGGTGGAGCTCGACGCTGCTGGGCGAGTACTCGGTGATGGACATGGGCGGCCACGCCGCGCATGTCCATCACCCTGGTGCCGGCGCTGCCCGCCCGGCCGGTGACGTCAGCGTGACCGAGCTGATCGCGGACCCGCTCCGGCGTCCTGACGTCCGGGTCGACCTCGTCGCCCGCCGGCAGACGATCGACATCCCCAGCGGACGTCCCGTGGACGGGTACACCGTGAACGGATCCTCCCCCGGCCCGACGATCCGCGCCCGGCAGGGCGACCTCGTCGAGGCGGTTCTCATCAACGAGTCAGTCTCAGCCGGCGCCACGCTGCACTGGCATGGCATCGACGTGCCGAACGCGGCTGACGGGGTCGCCGGGATTACCCAGGACGCGGTGCCCGTCGGCGGCCGCCATGTCTACCGTTTCACCGCGGACGACGCCGGCACGTACTGGTACCACTCGCACCAGGTCTCGCATGAGCAGGTCGAGGGCGGGCTGCTCGGTGCGGTCGTCATCGAACCCGCCGCGCCGCCGTCGAACGAATACGAATCCGACGCCGTCGCGTTGTTGCATGTCTACGGCGGCCAGCACACCCTCAACGGGCGCGTGCAGGATGAGCACGTGTCGGCGGAGCCCGGCAGTACTGTACGGATCCGGGTCATCAACAGCGACCAGGGCACTGCCGCTGTCTGGTCGGCCGCTCCCTTCCGGGTCGTCGCGACCGACGGGCACGAGGTCACCGGCCCTGCCGCCGTCGACGGCCAAAAGGTGCTTATTCCCGCGGGCGGCCGGGTGGACGTCACGGTGCAGGCCCCCGCGCACGGCTCGGCACGACTGCACGTCGGCGGGGCCCGCAGCATCTCCATCGGCGATCCTGCCGCCCAAAATGCCGACGCGACGCCACTGGCCCGGCAACCCTCAGACACGCTCGACCTGCTGGCGTACGGCGCCCCTGCCCCGCTTAACTTCGACGCGGGATCGCCGGATCTCACGTTCGACTACGTCATCGGACGCCGCCTTGGCCTTATCGACGGCCGTCCCGGCAACTTTTGGACAATAAACGGGCAGCTTTTCCCCGATGTGCCGATGTTCCACGTGCGCGAGGGCGACGTTGTGGCGATGCGGGTCGTCAACGAGTCGGGCGAGGTCCATCCGATGCACCTGCACGGCCACCACGTCCTCGTGCTTTCGCGCGACGGCACCCCGGCGTCCGGCAGCCCGTGGTGGGTCGACTCCCTCGACGTCCACCCCGGTGAGTCGTACGAGATCGCGTTCGTTGCCGACAATCCCGGCATTTGGAGCGACCACTGCCACACGCTCCCCCACGCTGTCGATGGCCTCGTCGCCCACGTGATGTACGAGGGAGTAACGACGCCCTTCACCATCAACGGCGGGGCCGGCAACCAGCCTGAGTAGCGCGCTCCGGCCCGATCAAGCGGAGTCCAGGCGGGCGGCGTAGGCTGCGGCTTCAGCACGGTTGCGAAGGCCCAGCTTGTCCAGCACACTGCTTACGTGGTGGGCCACTGTTCTGTGGCTGATGAACAGCTGCCCCGCAATTTCAGGATTCGAATAGCCCTCAACCAGCAGCCCGAGGATTTCATGCTCACGCCGGGTGAGGACGCCGGCTTCGCGCGGAACCGATCTGCCCCCGGCGCCCCACGATCGCAGCAGTGCCGCTGCCGTATCGGCCTCATGGGACGCCCCCAGCTTGTCCAGCGCTGACAGGGCGGCGCGGGCTTCGGAGATAGCGAGCGTGGGCTGGCCTTGGGCGAAAACACGCGCAAGTTCGAGCCGCGTGCGCGCGGCTTCCAGCGGAAGGTCCAAGTGCCCGAACCATTTGAGGGCGTCTTCAAAGTAACCCGTGGCAGGCTCCAGCCGGCCCTCGGCAGCTGCAACCCGGCCTCTGG
>JBKKDH010000105.1:0-4289 GCA_046708445.1 Arthrobacter sp. | reverse complement strand
ACGTAACGCCTTGGCTTGGATTACTTGGGCCAGTCGGTGGACCGGTCCCCGCGCAGCAGTTCTTACTCTTTGGTCAGCTCCACGTCCGCGAATTCGACGGTCGTGCCCTTGGCCAGGGCGGGTGTTTCGGACTCCTCGCCGTGGCGGTTGAATGTTGGGACGCCGAGGGTGGCGCGCAGTGTGTAGGTCCCGGCTTCGGGCACGGTGAAATTGTTGGCGTAATGGTAAAAGGTCGAGTAGTAGAAGTTCAGCTCGAGTTCTTGCACGACCTTGTTGTCAGCATCCACCACTTCCAGGGTTATCGGCACATTGGGAACGATTCGGCCGGTCGAGGACTCGGTTGGGATGATCTCGATGTGATGGGTTTCGCCGGCCTCCGGCGCGCGGAAATGCTCGGCGTGCTCGTCGAACCACGGTTCGGCGGCTTCGGTGATCAGGTTGACGGTCCATTCCCCGGACTCGACTGTTTTGCCCTTCTCGGCAAGTTCATGGGCGAGGACTTCGTACTGCTCCTGAACACCCGCCGGAACGGTGAAACCCTCAGCCTTTGCGGCGGCTTGGCCGCCACATCCAGTGAGCGCGGCGAGGGCGAGTGGGGCGGCCAGGAGGGCCATGGTGGCACGAAGCATCGTAAGTCCTTAGTGAGCGGTGTTGGGGGAGTGATCTAGCGGTGTAGCGGCCCCGGTATCTGAACTGTGGCTGGTAGGCCATTTGGGCCCAGCCCACGGGAAGTTTTCCTCTGTGGGCCTTTGGAGGCTGTTCGTCAGGATTCCGGTCATCCGGCAGTCCGCCTTGGCTCGCGGGGAACGAGTTAGGCTTACCTAAATAGGAAGGTTACCCAGAACTGCGAATTATGCAAAGTTTCTGTGCGCTAATTTTCAGAACGTTACGGTCGGCCATGCGGGCGGCACATCATGCCCCGCCTTCCGCGACACTTCGCGGACTGTGGACGACATCGCCAACGCCAAACCGGCCGCGGCGCCGCAGCCACCGTTCGGCGCCGCAGCCACCGTTCCACACTGCCCATCAACCGGGTTGCTGCTGCCCAGTAGAGAACGCCGGCCATAAGGGAAGCGAGGACCGCCAGACCTCTCTGTGCCGGGTCTACCAGCGGGTACACGAGCCAGTGGGTGATGTAGATGTAGAGGGACGCGCTGGCCAGCAGCGCGGTGAGCCGATGAAGCCAACGTGGCACTGGCAACGTGGTAGACCAGAGCAGGATGAGGAAGCCCACGAGGATCGTGGCACTGCGGTAATGGTCTTCGAAGGATTCAGGGATGGTAAACAGGGCAATGGCTGTCACCGCTGCCCGCTGCCACAGCGTCCGGGACGCGGCGGCCGCCCAACCCAGCCCGAACAGCCAGAGGACAGGCCCCTGCCCCGGGTAGTGGCTGTCGACCAGGCCGAAGAGAAACGGCAGGTCAACAGCTATCAAGGCCAGGGCGAAAGCCCACGGCCACCTGCGCTGGGCCCGGTCAGCGGCAGGGATCGCCAAGAGGACTGCCATGCCGAACAGGATGTGGACCAGCACTTCAATGAACCAGAAGCGGGACGCGTCTGTCCAGCCCTGCTCGCCCAATACGGAGTTCAGCAGGAGGACGTTGGCCCAGCTGTAGGTGTTAGTCACGGCGAAGGCGATGCCGATCACGGCCACGCTGGGCAGGACTATCCGGGCCACGGCACGGAGCTGCCGCTGCAGCCGGGCGCGACGGTTTCCGGTCAGCTGGAAGCGGGCGAAGTTGTAGCCGGCCACGGCCATCAGCACGTGCGCCGTGCCTTCCCAGGAGAAGAACCCGATGTGCGTGGAGACGATGAAGATGATGGCCACGGCCCGCAGAACAATCCCCGTCTCCATGGGTGGGGCGAGCCGCCGTCGCCACGTGCGGTGATCCCGGCGGGAACGGCCGACGCCGGTACTCGCCTTGTCCGCATGGGCCGCGGCGGGCAGCGGGGTGAGTTCGCAGATGGGCATCAGGTGCCAGCCCTCGGGTATGTGGCCCAGCGCGCGCTCCAGCCGGACCGATGCCGCAATGTAGGAGAGCGAGTCCCCGCCCAGGGAAACGAACGTATCGGTATCGGCGATGTCCTGGCGTTCCAGGACTCCCGCGAAGATGCGCTTCAGGTCCTCCGTGGTCCTTGCCGGGCCGGCACTGTCCGCGGGTTCGTGTCCTGATCCGTGACCTTGTTCCGGTCCGGCCTGGAGGGCCAGGACGGCGGGATAATCAGGTTTTCCGTTCGGGAACCGGGGAATCTCCTGAACGGCGTGGAGTTGGATGGCCGTCCGCGGTACGCCCAGGTCCTGGGCAAGGGTCTTGGCGATCAGCGCCAAATCGTGTTCCCCTTCGACGGCGGCAACGATGGGTCCATCGGCGCCGGCGACGGCAGCGGATACGCCGAGTCCGGCCAGCAGCCGCTCCACCTGGCCCAGGTCCACGCGCAGGCCTACCACCTTAACGAAGCGGCTGCGCCTGCCGACGATCTCGTAAAGGCCATCCGCGCTGCAACGTGCGAGGTCGCCGGTGTGGAGCTCTGTGACGGTCCGCCCCAAGGCAAGGTCCGCCGGGATGTCCGCGTAGCCAAGCATCACGTTCGGTCCGCTGTAGACCAATTCGCTTGCGTCCAGGCCCGGCACAGGTTCAAGCCGGAACTCTCCCCCCGGCACCGGAACGCCAATGGCGGTGGGATGGTCCGCTGCGAGGTCGGGCGGGAGATAGGCTATTCGCGCGGTGGCCTCGGTCTGGCCGTACATGACGAACAGGTCCCAGCCCTGCCGACTTCCCAGTTCCGCGTAGAAACGGACACGGTCGGGATGGAGCCGTCCGCCGGCCTGGGTAATGTAGCGCAGGCTGGGCAGGTCCATGTGCTCAAAGCCGATGCGTTCGAGGAGGTCGAAGGTGTAGGGCACAGCGGCGAAGGATGTGACGTTCGCCGTGCGGGCCAGTTCCCAGAAGCACGGATCCACCACTGACAGGTCGGTCAGTGCCAGGGACGCGCCGACCAGGAGGTGGCTGTTTACCACGCTCATCCCGTAGCAGTAGGAGAGGGGAAGGGTGGTGGCAGCGGTGTCGCTGGGCCGAAGGTGCAGGTACTGGGCAATCGCGGCGGCGTTGGCCTGCACGGATTCAGCCGACAGGCGGACAAGTTTGGGCGAACCGGTGGATCCGGAAGTGCTCAGCAGCAGAGCCAGCTCGGGGTGGAGTTCATGCCTGCTTTCGTCCCGCAGTACGTCCACAACCGTCTCACCGTGTGAGGCGCGGACGATGATGTCCGGATCGTATGCAGCGACGAGCGTTTCGGCGGCCATCCCGCCGCCGGTGGGAAGGATGAGCAGCGGATTGCCCGAGGACAGGGCTGCGAGGTAGGCCACCAGCGACGGCAGGGAGTTCTCGGCTTCGAGGGCGATCAGCTTCCGGGTGGATCCGAAGGTACGGGCCATGCCCTCCACACGGTGTGCCAGTTCGCCATAGGTCACGGAGGCACTCTTGGTCCTGATGGCTTGGCGGTCTCCGAAGCCGGCCAGTTGCGCGGCGAACGAGACCCTTGCCAGCTCTGGCTGTAAAGTCACACCCTGCACAATAATAGGTAAAGCTAACCTAACTCAACTGGATGTCCCTGCGGGTGTGAACATTACGCGGAACAAATCCCCCGGTGCCCCGGGGTGTGCGGGCCAGATCGGAACTTTCCACTCACCCCGAGAGTTGGGCACAAACTATTCGGGCGCGGAACGGGGAAAGTTGGGCCGCCAGGCGCCTTTCGATGGCCCCTGCCCGCCTGTGTCACCGGCATGTCCGGCATGCTTCGCAAAATACGGGCATGCCTCTGCAGGACGTGCGGGCCGAGGGCGCGTTGCTCGCCGATGCGCCGATTCGCCCCCGACGCGCATACTCGTTTCCGCCCCCGAAATTTCGTGCGCGTCAGGTATTTAGCGCGTCGCAACCGCTTTGGCGCACGAGTTGCTTGGGCTGTCGCCGCGGCGGAGGGGGCCGGGTTGCTAGAATCCCGCGGGAAGTGAGAGAGCGTTGCCCCAGAACCTGCATTAAATGAGAGAGCGTCCGTGGTGGGTGGGGTCGGGGGTGGCCGGTCGGCGGTGCGGGTGGGTGGGTGAGTGGTGTGGGACCTGCCCGTCTGCTTGACGCCCTTCGAACCTTCCGCATATCCTGAACGAACGGTCGGTAAATAAATTAGTCCAATGAAGGCCTTTGCATAGGAGCAACCATGGCAGCGCAGAATCTGCAGTCAGTGCCCGCTGAGCTATCCCCGGAAGCGGAGGCCGAACAGGCCCAGCGCGA
>JBKKDH010000104.1:0-4471 GCA_046708445.1 Arthrobacter sp. | reverse complement strand
GCGGACAAGAAGCTCTACGCCCTCCGGGACGTCACCGGCACCGTGGAAGCCATCCCCCTGATCGCCTCCTCGATCATGAGCAAGAAGATCGCCGAAGGCACGGGCTCGCTGGTCCTCGACGTCAAGGTGGGCAGCGGCGCGTTTATGAAGGATGAGGCGCGGGCCCGCGAACTGGCGGAGACGATGGTGGCGCTTGGGAAGGACGCGGGCGTCAACACGGTGGCCCTGCTGACCAACATGGGCACGCCGCTCGGCCTCACGGCCGGCAACGCCATCGAGGTGGAGGAATCCGTGGAGGTGCTGGCCGGCGGCGGCCCGGAAGACGTCGTCGAACTGACCGTCCGGCTGGCCGAAGAGATGCTGGCGTGTGCGGGCGTCCACGACGCCGACCCCCGGGCTGCGCTGCAGGATGGCCGGGCCATGGACGTCTGGAACCGCATGATTCAGGCCCAGGGCGGGGATCCCCGGGCTAAGCTGCCTGTGGCCAAGGAATCCGAGGTCATCTATGCACCCGCGGATGGTGTGCTCGTTGAGCTCGATGCGTTGTCGGTGGGCGTCGCGGCGTGGCGCCTCGGCGCCGGACGTGCCCGCAAGGAGGACCTCGTCCAGGCCGGCGCGGGCGTGCGGATGCACGCCAAGCCAGGCGCTGTAGTCCGGGCCGGCGAACCGCTGATGACACTGCTCACGGACACTCCGGAGAAGTTCGCGCGCGCCAAGGAAGCCCTGGAGCACGCGGTGGTGATCGCTCCGGAAGGTTCGCGTCCCGCCCAGCAGCTCATCATCGACCGAATAGCATAGGGACAATGCAGGCCATCAACGATTTCATCCTCGCTGCCGCCGGGCAGCCGTGGGTGCTGTTCCTCGTCCTGGCCTGTTGCCTTATTGACGGCTTCTTTCCGCCGATACCCAGCGAATCCGTGGTGGTGGGACTGGCAGCAGTGGCCGCCACCGCGGATGTGCCCAACCCCTGGCTGCTGATGCTGGTTGCAGGCCTTGGGGCCTTCTCGGGTGACAACATCGCCTACACCATCGGGCGGAGGGTAGGAACACGCCGCTGGTCCTGGATGCGCGGCCCCCGCATGCAAAGCGCCTTCCGCTGGGCAGGAGGGGAACTGCGGAAACGGCCCGCGTCGTTGATCCTTGTGGCCCGGTTCGTGCCGATCGGCCGGGTGGCCGTGAACCTCACCGCCGGCGTGACGCACTATCCGCGGCTGCGGTTCATCGGCCTGACAGTGCTCTCCGCGACCCTGTGGGCCAGCTACTCGGTGGGCATCGGGCTGTTCTTCGGGCAGTGGTTCGAGGACAACCACCTCTTGGGCGCGGTCATCGCGATCGTCTGTGCCGTGGCGCTCGGCATCGTTGTTGACCTGGTCATCAACCGGATCCGCGGGAGGGTGCCGGTAGTGGAACGGATGAAGGATCCGGAAGCCTCGGCCGACGGCGGGACTCCGCCCAGGGACTGACGCGTCGGCCCTGCGGATATCAGCCCGCAGGACGACGACGGAACGGCCCGCCGGGCGCTAAGTTTGGAAGCGTACTTCCACGGCCGGGGCGTAGCGAACGACGGCCTGGCCGTGGGACACTGAAGAGCGATTTCCGTCACTTTTGGCTGCGTCATTTTTTCGTCTAGGAGCAAGACCCGCGTGGAGTTTATCAATGAGGCCGTGCTCCATGCAGCGGGCCAGTGGTGGATTTACCCAGTTCTGCTGGTTTTCTTTTTTGTGGACGGCTTCGCGATGGTGGTCCCCAGTGAGACCCTCATCGTTGCGCTGGCAGCGTTTTCCCGCCATGGCGGAGAACCCAACCTCTGGATCCTGGGCGTCACCGCCCTGATCGGCGCCATCGCAGGGGACAACATGGCTTTCCTCCTGGGCCGCAGGATCGGCCTGGACCGCTGGAAATGGATGCGCCGCCCCAAGGTGCAGAAGGCTTTCGGCTGGGCGAGGTATGAACTCGAAAAGCGCGGCGCCGTTCTCATTTTCACGGCCCGGTACATCCCCTGGGGCCGCGTGGCCGTGAACTATGTTGCCGGAAGCACCGGTTTTGCGCACCGCCGGTTCTTCCTGCTGGACGCCTTCGCCTGCGTCACGTGGGTGGGCTACTCGATCGGCATCGGCCTCCTTGCCAGTTCGTTCCCGTGGCTCCACCACAACCCGCTGCTGAGCGCAGGTATTGCCGTGGTGTTCGCGATCGTCCTGGGCATCGTGATCGACCACGCCCTGCGCTGGTGGCACAAGCACCTTGCCCGCAACGACGCCGACGTCGTGGATGAATGGCTCGACGGCGGACCGGACGGCGCACAGCCGACGCGCCCGGGGACTGCCCCGCTCCTTGCCTCGGCGGCCGGGGACGCTGAGCCCGGCGCCCAGTAGCGGCTGGCATTGCGCGTCCGCCGACCCTAAGGTTGGTACGTGACTGAGCCCATTGTTGACGCTGCCCCTGCCATCGATTTCGACCTGAAGAGCCTGCCCAAGGTTTCCCTTCACGACCACCTGGACGGCGGCCTCCGCCCCGCCACCATCATCGAGCTTGCCGAGGCCGTTGGCCACACGCTTCCCTCCACAGATCCCGTGGCACTGGGCCAATGGTTCCGCGAGTCCGCCGACTCCGGCTCGCTGGTCCGCTACCTGGAGACCTTTGACCACACGGTGGCGGTGATGCAGACCAAGGAAGGCCTGTTCCGCGTCGCCAAGGAATTCGTCGAGGACCTCGCGGACGACGGCGTGGTGTACGGCGAGGTCCGCTGGGCCCCCGAACAGCACCTCCAGAAGGGCCTGTCCCTGGACGAAGTGGTGGAAGCCGTGCAGGAAGGCCTCGAAGCGGGCGTCGACGCCGTGGCCGAGACCGGCCGCGAGATCCAGGTCGGCCAGCTAATAACCGCCATGCGGCACGCAGACCGCGGCCAGGAGATTGCCGAACTTGCCGTGCGCCACCGCAACAAGGGCGCGGTCGGCTTCGACATCGCCGGCGCCGAGGACGGCTTCCTGCCTTCCCGCTTCAAGGACGCGTTCACGTACCTGGCAGAGCAGAACTTCCCCGCAACGGTGCACGCCGGCGAGGCCGCCGGGCTCGAGAGCATCCGGTCCGCGCTGGTCGACGGCCGTGCGCTGCGCCTGGGCCACGGCGTCCGAATCGCCGAGGACATCATGGTGGAGTTCGACGACGACGAGGATACTGAGGGCGACGAGGACAGCATCGGCCTGGTCACGCTGGGCGACCTCTCCAGCTGGATCCGGGACCGCGGCATCGCCTTGGAGATCTGCCCCTCCTCCAACCTCCAGACCGGAGCGATCGCCGGCTTCGGCGAGGGCATCGAGAGCCACCCGCTGGACATGCTCTACCAGCTCGGCTTCAACGTGACCATCAACACCGATAACCGCCTGATGAGCGGCGTCACCCTGACAGACGAGTTCGAGCTCCTGGTGGAAACCTTCGACTACGACCTCGACGACCTCCTCGAACTCACCCTCAATGCCGCCGAGGCGTCCTTCCTCCCGCTGGAGGAAAAGGAAGCGCTGGTGGAGTACATCAACGACGCCTACGCCAACCTTGGTTAACGAACTCCCCGCCGACGCCGGCCACTCCCCGGTGGGGGAGCTGGTGGCCGTCGTCGCGGCGCTTCGTGAGCACTGTCCCTGGATGGGGGCGCTGACGCATGCGTCCCTGGTGGAGTACCTCATGGAGGAGGCATACGAGGTTGCCGAAACCATCGAGACCGGCGCGGGCGACGCCGAACTCCGGGGCGAGCTGGGTGATGTGCTGCTCCAGGTGGTGCTGCACGCCCGGCTCGCCGAGGAGCGCGGCACGTTCACGTTCGACGACGTCGCACGCGGGCTGCGTGCCAAAATGGTCCGGCGCAACCCGCACGTCTTCCGGCCTGACGGCTCCCTGCAGGACAGCTTCCCGGCAACTGTCGAGGAGATCGTGCAGAAATGGGATGCCGTCAAAATGTCGGAACGTCCGGAACGCAGGGGACCGTTCGAAGGCATCCCCGACGCATTGCCCGCCCTGGCCAAGGCGCAGAAGTCACTTGACCGTGCCGAACGGGCGGGCCACACGCCGCCGGTTCCGGATACAGAGACCCAGACTCCCGATACCGAAGAGGAGCTGGGCGAGCTGCTGCTCGCCGTCGTCGGCTCTGCACGAAGTAAAGGATTCGACGCCGAACGTGCCCTCCGGGGCGCTGTCAGGCGTTGCCAGGCCGCCTATGAGGGCAGTAACGCGCCATCATGACGTCCGGGGGATGGATAGGTTTCCGTAACCTTCACCACTCTCGACTACTCTTGTCCCTGACGAGGACGTCGAGCTTTCCGCTAGTTTTCCGCTAACAGACTCCCAGTTATCGCCCATAAGGAGCATATTCATGGCGCTTATCGATGCCATCCACGCCCGCGAGATCCTCGATTCCCGTGGCAACCCGACCGTAGAAGTTGAAGTCCTGCTTTCCGATGGCCAGATCGGCCGCGCGGCA
>JBKKDH010000103.1:0-10497 GCA_046708445.1 Arthrobacter sp. | reverse complement strand
CTGGAGGCCAAGGCCCTGGTGGAGAAGGAACAGGCCGTCAGCTACGGCGTGTTCGAGGTAGTGCGCAAGTACCCTAAGGGCATCCTGCAGGCCATGGGACTGCGCTTCGCGGAGAACATCATGTACTACCTGGTGGTCAGCTTCGCGATCGTCTACCTCAAGAGCGTGCATAAGTACGACACCTCTTCGCTCCTGCTGGCACTCCTGATCGCCCACGTCATCCACTTCCTGGTCATCCCGCAGGTTGGCCGGCTCGTGGACAAGCTCGGACGCAAGCACGTCTACCTCATCGGTGCCATCTCCGGTGCGTCCTGGCCGTTCTTCGCCTTCCCCATGTTCGACACCCGCAACGCCGTGGTGATCGTCCTCGCCGTGACCATCGGCCTGTGCCTGCACGCCTTTATGTACGCCGGCCAGCCCGCCATCATGGCCGAGCTGTTCCCCACCCGGATGCGCTACTCCGGCGTATCGCTGGGCTCGCAGGTCACGTCCATCTTCGCCGGTTCGCTGGCCCCGCTCCTGGCCACCCAGTGGCTCAAGGACACGGGCTCCTGGGTACCCACCGCCATCTACCTCGTGGTGGCCTGCGCCATCACCACAGCGGCGGTGCTGAGCCTCAAGGAGACCAAGGGCATCGCCCTGGAGGAAGTGGACAAGGCCGACGCCGCCCGCGAAGGACTCCTTCCGGCCGGCTCACGCTGAGCTGCTTGAGCCGTTGGACCGTTTGTCGGGTACGCGCACGATGGGAACAGTAATGGAACACGATTTGAACGGCCGCAAGGCCTTGGTGACCGGCGGTGCCAGCGGGATCGGCGCCGCGTGCGTCCGGGAGCTCGCTGCCCGCGGGGCGAAGATGGTGGTTGCCGACGTCGACGCCGCCGGCGCCGCCGCGCTCGCCGACGAAGTGGGCGGCACCTCCTGGGCCGTTGACCTGCTGGACGTGGACACGCTCGCCACCCTGAGCCTGGACTGCGACATCCTGGTGAACAACGCCGGGATCCAACGGATCAGCCCCATCGAGGAGTTTGATCCCGCGGAGTTCCGCCGGATCATCGCCCTCATGCTGGAAGCCCCGTTCCTGCTGATCCGGGCTGCCCTGCCGCACATGTATGCGAACAGGTTCGGCCGCATCATCAATGTGTCTTCGGTACATGGAATCCGTGCTTCCCCGTTCAAGAGCGCGTACGTTTCCGCCAAGCATGGCCTGGAAGGGCTGAGCAAGGTGACGGCGCTCGAGGGCGGGGAGCATGGAGTCACGTCCAACTGCGTCAACCCCGGCTATGTCCGGACGGCGCTGGTGGAGAAGCAGATCGCGGACCAGGCGCAGGTGCACGGCATCCCCGAGTCCGAGGTCCTGGCCAAGGTGATGCTCACCGAGTCCGCCGTGAAGCGGCTTGTGGAACCGGAGGAGGTGGCGTCGCTGGTGGCCTGGCTGGCGTCGGACCACGCCGGCATGGTCACCGGGGCCAGCTACACCATGGACGGCGGCTGGTCGGCACGGTAAGCCCAAGGAGTTTTTGTCCAGATAACGCGCCCCAGGGGGAGCCGTCTAAGGCGCGTTATCTGGACATAAACTCAATCCAGCCGCCTCAGGTGGCGGTGGTCGTAGAAAAAGACTCCCGCCGCAGTGCTGAGCTCCACGGACGAACCCCGGAGGGACATGACAATCCCCTCGTGCCGGCCGTTGAACGGATCGTCTGCCACCACGGCATCCCCCACGCGGTAGGGGCACCTGGGGCCGAGGGTCACCCGGACATGGTCCCAGGCGCTGGCGCTGAGGGAGGAAAGTCTGATGGGCCTGCCCATACCGGCCAGGTCCTGGACGTGTGCTTTCACCATGCGAACCACTCCTTGAGAGCGGCGCGCGGCCGCTCACCCGGTGCGGGTGCCGGAACGCCCCAGCAGAGGAAGGCCCTCTTGTCCCGGCTGGCACCTTACGAATACGGTAGGCGCTATTCACACCGGTCACACCAGTAACATGTACCCGTTTTGACGAAGGCCCCTACTTAGGGCTTTTTCGGCCAGCGCCGGCCTTCCGGCCGCCGCTTTTCCGCTAGCGCTGGCCGTTGAGGATGTCGTCCGCGTTGTCGTAGGCCCACGTGACCAGGGGGACCAGCAGGGCGGTCAGTTCGTAGCCCCGGTCCGTCAGGCTGTAGTCCACATGCGGCGGTATCACGGGTTGGGCCTTCCGCAGCACCAGGCCGTCACGTTCCAGGGTCTTGAGGGTCTGCGCCAGCATCTTCTCGCTGATGCCCTCGGCCCGTCGCCTGAGTTCGCTCCAGCGCTGCTCACCTTCCGAGAGTGCCACCAGGATCAGCACCCCCCACTTGCTGGTGATGTGGTCCAGGACCGTCCGGCTGGGGCAACCGGCCGGGAACACGCCGTCGGCAAAGTCCGCCCGTAGTTGGGCCAGGGGCGGGGAGGGTATCGTGGTCGCTTCCATCGCCATATCTTACCAAAAGGTCAGTACCTAACCTTAAAGTGCGTACTCTCTTTCAGGAAGTAATCCGACGGGTGCTTGGTTGTGGATGGTGACCCCTTACAAACGGTGAAAGGAACACCCCATGAGCATCGTCATCACAGGAGCAACCGGACAGCTTGGCCGCCACGTTATCGAGGCCCTGCTGCAGCGCAACGTTCCGGCAGCGGAGATCGTGGCCACCGGCCGTTCCATCGAAAAATTGGCCGACTTCGAGGCCCACGGCGTGCAGGTCAAGCCAATGGACTATGCGGACCCCGCCTCCGTGGCGCAGGCTCTGCAGGGCGCCAGCAAAATCCTGCTGATTTCCGGCAGCGAGGTTGGCCAGCGGGTGGACCAGCACCGCACGGTGATTGAGGCAGCCAAGGCGGAAGGCGTGGGGCTGGTGGCCTATACCAGCATCGCCAACGCCGACACCACCGGCATGAAGCTGGCCGCCGAACACCAGGCGACAGAGGCCATCCTGAAGGAGTCCGGCGTCCCGTTCGTCATCCTGCGCAACGGCTGGTACCTGGAAAACTACACTGACCAGCTGCCGGGCACGCTGGCCCAGGGTGCCCTCGCCGGGAGTGCCGGCGAAGGCAAGGTCAGTGCCGCGTCCCGCGCTGACTACGCCGAGGCCGCTGCGGCAGTCCTGGTTGCGGACAACCAGGCCGGCAAGGTCTACGAACTCGGCGGGGACCACGCCTTTACGCTTTCCGAGTTGGCGCAGGAGATCAGTGCCGCAGCGAGCAAGCCGGTGGAGTACCAGGACCTTCCGGCAGAGGACTATGCCGGGCTGCTCGCAGGATTCGGGATTCCGCAGGCCTTCGCCGACATTCTGGCCGATTCGGACCTCGGCATCGCCCGCGGCGACCTCCTGGTCAGCGGATCCGACCTCCGCACCCTGATCGGCCGGCCCACGACGCCCATGGCGGCGGCGGTACGGTCGGCTGTCGCCGCCGTCTGACGAGCCACCGCCTGACCAAACGCTCTCTCACTTCCTGCACGTTTTGGGCCAACGCTCTCTCACTTTCCTCAAGAAAGTGAGAGAGGGAAGGGGATTTCCCGGCGTCAAGTGAGAGAGCGTCGTGGTTGGTCACTTGAGGTGCGAGAGCGTTGGGGTGGTCAGGACTTGCTGCCGGTCAGCGCCAGCCTTCCGCCGAGGCCGATCATCATGACCCCGCCTGCGGCGCCGAGGGTGGAGATGCGCTTCGGCGAACGGGCGAACCACTGCCGGGCGGTGCCGGCGGCCAGGGCCCAGATGCTGTCCGAGACAAGGGCTATCACCAGGAAGACCACACCCAGCATCGCAAGCTGCACCGGAATGTTGCCGGCCTGGTAGTCAACGAACTGCGGCAGCACCGCCACGAAGAACACGATCGACTTGGGGTTCGTGGCACCCACCAGGAAGCCCTCGCGCAGCATGCGCCAGGTGGACGACGGCGGCACCGGCCCGGCCGCCGTCGAACGTCCGCCCCGGTGCCGGATCGCCTGGATGCCGAGATATGCCAGGTAGGCCGCACCGGCGAATTTGATGATCGTGAACAGCACCATCGACTGCGCAAGCACGATGCCGACTCCCATGGCCACGGCGATGATCTGCGGCACCATGCCCAGGGCGTTGCCCAGCACGCTCAGGAGTCCGCCCTTGCGTCCGAGGGCGAGCGAACGGCCGATGACAAACAGTACGCTGGGGCCGGGGATGGCGATGAGGACCAGCGAGGCCAGGGCAAAAGCCAGGAGATTGGTGAACGGAACCATGCCTGATGATAGCCCTGGCCTCCGCCGGGGTCGATGCCTAGCTGCCCGCGGAAACCGGTGTGGTGACTACCGGCAGCGGTGAGGTCTCGTCCACGAGGTCGGCCCGGCGTCGTCCGTTCCCCTTTACCCACAGCCGATAGGCGACGACCAGCAGTCCCAGCCACACGGCTCCCACGTAGATGCTGAAGGCCGTGACATCCGCGATAGCCACAATTGCCATCTCAAAGTCTTTCACCTCAGATTGGGCGCTCCGCCTAGCCTGTTCATCAGTCGTGGAGTCTAAAACACTTGACATGGTGTCTGGTTTTCTTTACTTTTGAGATGTCAGGTTTGTTTTACATCCTTGGGGAACGGCGGGAATGGAATGTCCTTCGAAGAGAAGAGCGCGTGGATCATGGGGGTGGTGGCCGTAGGCTCCTACGGCGTCTACCTGGCCATCGTCCTTGGCTTGGCCGGGACCATGGCCCTTATCGACGTCCCGTATGTCGCGCCGCTTCTGTGGACCATCGGTGCCTCCATTGCGGCGTCGATCGCGCTGCACATCCTGATGGGCATGTTCTCGCCCAAGGAGGCAGGAAAGAAGGACCAGCGGGACCGGGAGATCTACCGCTTCGGCGAGTACATCGGGCAGTCGTTTGTGGTCATCGGGGGAATCGCAGCGCTGCTGATGGCCATGACGGAGGTGGACCATTTCTGGATCGCGAACGTCATTTACCTGACCTTTGTCCTCTCCGCGATCCTGGGCTCGGTGGCAAAGATTGTTGCCTACCGCAGGGGGTTCCAGCCGTGGTGAAACCAACACGGGTAACCAACTCCATCCGCAGGCTGCGCTTCGAACGCGGAGAGATGACACAGGCGGAGCTTGCCGAGCGCGTGGGTGTCACCCGGCAGACCGTCATCGCCATCGAACAGGGCCGTTATTCGCCGTCGTTGGAGATGGCCTTCCAGATCGCCCACGTGCTCAGCGTGCCGCTCGAGGACGTTTTCCAGTACCCGCACCATGAAGGAGAAGCATCGTGAAAGCCATCGTGCAGGATGTTTACGGGAGCGCGGATGTGCTCGAGCTCAGGGATATCCCGAAGCCGGTGCCCGCCAAAGGCGAGGTGCTCATCCAGGTCCGCGCCGCCGGCGTCGACCAGGGCGTGTGGCACCTCATGACCGGGATGCCGTACCTGGTCCGGCTCTTCGGCTTTGGGCTGAAGAAGCCCAAGGTGCCGGTCCGCGGCCGGGAAGTTGCCGGCGTCGTCGAGGCTGTGGGGGAGGGCGTGACCCGGTTCCAGCCGGGCGACGACGTGTTCGGCACCTGTGAGGGGTCCTTCGCGGAATTTGTCTGCGCCAAGGAGAAGCTTGTGGCGCGCAAGCCCGCAAGCCTCACCTTTGACGAGACGGCGGCAGCGCCCATTTCCGCTGTGACTGCCTTGCAGGCAGTCCGCGACGCCGGGAAGGTCGCCGCAGGTCAGAAGGTGCTGGTCATAGGGGCTGGCGGGGGAGTGGGGTCGTTCGCCGTCCAGGTGGCCAGGGCGTTCGGGGCAGAGGTAACCGGCGTGTGCAGCACCGGCAAGATGGAGCTGGTCCGGTCGCTTGGAGCTAGCCACGTCATCGACTACACACGCGACGACTTTTCCCGTGCCGGCGTGCTGTACGACGTCATTCTCGACACCGCCGGCAACCGGCCCCTGTCTGTTTCGCGGAAGGCGCTCGCTCCACGGGGGACGCTGGTGATCGTAGGAGGTGAAGGCGGCGGGAAGCTGACCGGCGGGTTTGAACGCTCCCTCGGTGCGCCGTTGGCCTCGTTGTTCTCCGGGCAGAAGTTCAAGGGACTGGTCTCAACGGAGAGATATCAGGACCTTGAGGCTCTGACTTCGATGATCGAGGCGGGCAGCGTAAAGCCTGCCATCGACAAGGTCTATCCCCTTGAGGAAGCCCCGGCGGCGATTGCCTACCTGCACTCGGGGCGGGTGCACGGCAAGGTGGTGGTCAGCATCTGACGCTTGCCCTCACTGCTCCCGGCCCTCGCGCGAACGTACACTTGAGGCCCCGATTCGTCCCGGAGGGTTATCCACATAGGCGATCTGCTGCGTCGTTTTACTGGGGTCCTCGCCGGATGATGTGAGCATGGAAAGCACAAAGTCAGCCAATGCTGCAGACCGGGAAGCCTTGCGGGCGATTGGAGGGTCCATCGCCCGGCTTCAGCGGATAGTCTCCTCGTCCGAATTTCACCCACCTCCGTCCGCTTATGGCCCGTATGTTGATGCCATCGTCCGAAAAGCTGCGGAGTACTGGGTGCTCAGCGAAATTGCCCGGGTGGAGGTACGGCGCTCTGCGCTGAAACAACGGCTCACTGCGCGTCTCGCCCAAGCGCTTTCAGCGGCGGGGGACTCCCCTCCGGGGCGCTAGCCCTGACCGCGGAGTCCGACATCACTCCAGGTTGCTCCTTCCTGCGTCCTCTCGGAGGCAGCCCGGGCGGCAGCCTGGATGCTGGCGCGATGCGCGGCCCATTCTTCCGTGCTCCGCGGGGTCAGGTTGGGATCGCCGGGCCGCTGCCCGCGGTGCCGTCGATCAGTTCGCGCACGATGTCGGCGTGGCCCAGATGCTGGGCCGTTTCAGCCAGCATATGGACGAGGATCTGGTGCAGCGCGACGCGACGTCGCCAAAGTAGCCAAGCTCCATACTCGCCACGTGCTTCACCAGGCCCAGCAAATTCGTGCCCGTGGGCGTGAGCGGCCGGCGGACGTCGTACTCGCCCAAGCCGTCCAGCTTGCCCACAAGGTTCTCCCGCCGGACGCACAGATTAGTGGTGCAGTGTCGCCTTTTCGTCCATAGCGGGCACTCTACCCAACGGCCGGAGCGTCAGCCGTCAGCGGCAGAACCTGCAGCGGAGAGTCTCTCCCGCAGCCAGTGGATGACAGCTTCGCCCTGCTGTTGCTGGAAAGCCCGGAGAGTGGGGAGCCCAGGCGGTGGCGGTTGCCGGGCGGCGTCGATGAAGTAGGCGGCAAGACCGGACAGGAATCCGTTCACGCGATCCGCGCTGGCACTGGTGAAGACGTCGTGGGAAGCCAGCATCGCGTCCGCGTCGAAGGAAGCGTCAAAGACGCGAACGTTAATGAGGACCGTGAGGGCATCCACCCACGATGCACCGATGGCAGCCCACGGCCAGTCCACCAGGACGGCCCCGTGAGTGGCAGTGATGATGATGTTGTCAGCGCGCACGTCCGTGTGGGCCAGCGATCCGCCCGCCACATCCTTCAGTCCCCGCTCTGCCAGCCGCTCGAGCGTGCCGAGGTTCCTGAGGACCCAGGGATCCAAGTCGTCCGGCGTATCGAGACGGATACGGGTCCACCCGTGAAACTGGTCTGCGAGGCCCTCCTCCAGTGTGGGGAGACTTGCCAGTTCCGGCGGGAGCGGTGTCCCTGCAATGGTCGCCAACGCATCGAGGACAAGGTGAACCTCGACGGCGAGCCAGGGAACGTGGGGGTGCCTGCCTTCCACATCGCTGAGCACAAGCGCGACCCATTCGCCGTCGTCGTAGGTGCCGATCAGGGTCGGCGCCGGAAGCCCGGCGGGCAGCGCGGCTGCAACGGCTGCCTCCTTCCGATGGATTCCGGGCGAGTGCTCGTTCAGGTGCGGACTGACGGCTTTGACGAAGGCGCGTCGGCCGGCGGCGGTGAGGACCCGGTCCGCGGTGCCGGGAGAAAATCCTCCCTGCTGGCCCGTCGCCTCAACTACGGGGGAGCCAAGAAGCAGTTCGACGCCGGCCCGCACATGGCTGGGAAGCTCGGCCCAGCCGATCCTGGGACTCCACTCAGGTTGCATGGGAATGGCCACTTCCGGTCGGCGTCCACACAAACGGCGTTGTGGTAGTGATTGCCTGGAATCCCAGCCGTCGCAGGATCGGCTCGCTGTCCGCGGCGGCATCCACCTGCAGGTACTTCACTCCACGGGCCGCCGCCACCTGGGCCCGCGCAGCCACCATTGCCTTGTAGATCCCGCGTCCGCGCCACGCGGGCAATGTTGAGCCACCCCACAGGCCTGCGAAGTCGGTGCCCGGATTGATCTCCAGCCACGCCGCCGACACCACCACCCCGGAGGCCTCGGCCATGAAAACCACCAGGTTTTCCGGGTCAGCGGCCAGCCGCTGATGCAGGTCAGTGGCCACCCAGCTGTCGTCAGCGCCCCACACCTCAGACTTCATGTCCGCAATCCGCTCCAGGTCGGCGCGTCCGCGGGCGGGCGTCAGCAAGACACCCTCGGGGACCACCGGATCACCGGCAAGGGCGGACTCGCCGACCAGCACCGTCTCGGGGTCCTCGGGTACAAAGCCCGCGGCGAGGAGGCGGGCCCCAAGATCAGCCGGCAGGTCATGTGAGCGGGTCTTCCATTCCACGGCTTCTCCGCGGCTGGAAAAGTAGTCACGCTGTTCTGCGATCAGTTCGTCGAGCATCCTGGCCTCCATGCCAAGGTCGCGGTCTGATTCGACAAAACCCCGCCGCTGTCCGGTCACGCGGAGCAGTTGGCCCAGCAGCTCATACGTGTGGCCCGCCGGAACGACTGGGGGGACCAGCCGGCGGAGCTGGGAATCGTACGCGGCAAGGATGTCGGCGGTAGAGACCATACGCTTCAGCCTAGGGCCATTGCCGACGGACTGGGTCCCCGAGGCATGTGTCTGGCATTCCGGACACATGTCTTGCTCTCCTGGCCTTGCGGTCACCAGTAAAGGGCGCAAGCTTAAGTACGGGATCCCGGACATGGCTGGAGGATCCCGCAGGAACCTACGGAGGACACGGTGGCGGTAAGCACGGAAGCAAGGGCGCAGTCCGGCAGCGAATCAAAGGTGACTTCCAAGGTCCCCGCGGCAGAGAACACGTTGCGCATCCTCAAACTGCTGGCCTCAAAGCGAGGGCCCATGGCGGCGTCGAGCATTGCCACATCCCTCGGGTTGCCCCGTTCCAGTGTCTATCACCTACTAGGCGTGATGGAGGCGAACGGCTTTGTCCTTCACCTCCACGAGGAACAGCGATACGGCTTGGGCATCAGTGCTTTCGAACTGAGTTCGGCCTACTCACGGCAGGAGCCGCTGTCCCGCCTGGGCCGGCCGCTCCTGGCGTCGCTGGTGGACGTGATTGGCGAAAGTGCACACCTGGCCGTGCTTCATGGCCGCGATGTGCTGTACATCGTGGAGGAGCGGGCCAAAAATCGCCCGTCGCTGGTGACCGACGTCGGCGTCCGGCTCCCCAGCCACCTCACCGCCAGCGGCCGTGCCGTCCTCGCGGCACTGCCGAAGTCGCAGGTCCGCGCGCTGTACCCGAACGCTGCGGCTTTTACTGCCCGGCATGAGGTGGAGGGCGCCATCATGAAGTACTCCGCGCTGTCCTCCCACCTGGACCAGGTCCGGCAGCGCGGTTATGCCACGGAACACGGCGAGGTGACGCCCGGCTTCGGCTCGATCGCCGCCGCTGTCACGGATCACGTGGGATGGCCGACGGCGGCAGTCGCCGTCACGTTCCTCGAAGACAAACTGCCGGCGGACCAATGGCCGGCCCTCGCGGCCCGGGTCCAGAAGGTCGCGGACGAGCTCTCCATCCGCATCCACGGCCGCCCCGCCAAATAGCGGGCCCCGGGCGGGCCTAAAGTCCGAAAGCCCGGGGCCCTACCCGGCTGCGGCCTGGGCGCGTAGCATTTTGCGCCATCATTCCCATGCCGTCCGGTCCGGAGGTCGGTGCAGCCCTGCAAACCCGCGGCACGCTCTGGTGGATGTTCGGATGATGGTGCAAAACCGGGCAGGTCGTGGCTCTGTAGATCGCGGCCTGGGCCCTGCCAACGAGCCACCGCACGAGGGTCTGGAATCCCGGACAGCACCCCTCCAAAAGCCCTGTCCCGCCTCGCCGGGAGGGGCTTTAGTAGATACAGAACCTCTTCCCAGTACCGCGACCCAACACTCGCCCAGAACACGAAGGAGCCCCTCATGGCACCCGCCGATTTCACCACCGGTGCCCGCCCGGTCAAAGCTGCCCGCGGCACCGAGCTCACTGCCAAGAGCTGGCAGACGGAAGCGCCGTTGCGCATGCTGATGAATAACTTGGACCCCGAGGTCGCCGAACGTCCCGATGACCTGGTGGTTTACGGTGGCACCGGCCGGGCTGTCCGGTCCTGGGCCGCGTTCGACGCGATCACCCGCACCTTGGAAACCATGGAGACGGACGAGACCCTGCTGGTCCAGTCCGGCAAGCCCGTGGGCGTGTTCCGCACCAACGAATGGGCGCCGCGGGTGCTGCTGG
>JBKKDH010000102.1:0-4377 GCA_046708445.1 Arthrobacter sp. | reverse complement strand
GGATCACTCATTCGGGTTGCCTTCCGCCGCGGGGCTGACCGGTAAATCCGGCCAGCCCCCACGAGGCCCCAGTATGGGCACGCGGCGTTACCCGGGCGTTACGGGACCGCCTTTCCGCGGCTTACCTGGCTGGCTTGACCACCATCGCTGAACCGCCTCCGCGCCTCAGGGGCTCGGCCACGGCAGTCAGGCTGTTGCCGGGCCCGAACTCGATCGCGGTCGCGGCGCCGATCTCTGCTGCCGACGTGAAGGCGTCCCCTGCGGGCACCAGGTTGTGGCCGTAGGCTGCCAGCTGGGGTCCATAGAGTGTGATGAAGTCCGGCTCGGCCGTGACGTTCGCTGTGTTGCGCTGGGCGGCGCGGGGCGCGGCGAGCGCGTCAAGGATGCCCATGCCCAGATCCACCCGGTTCAGGATGGTCTGCAGCACCGTGGTGATGATGGTCGAGCCGCCGGGCGAACCGAGCGCCAGGAACGGTTGTCCTTCGTGAAGGATGATGGTGGGCGACATCGACGAGCGCGGACGCTTCCCTGGCTCAATCCGGTTCGGGTCGTCCGGATTTGTCGACGTATAGGAGAAGTCGGTCAGCTCGTTGTTGAGCAGGAACCCGCGGCCTGGCACCACGATGCCCGAACCGCCCGTCTGCTCGATGGTGAGGGTGTACTCCACGACGTTGCCCCACTTGTCTGCGACCGTCAGGTTGGTGGTGGAGATGTTTTCGGTGTCGGTTTCAGCGGCGGCCGCAGCCGGTGGAACCGGGCATACGCCGTCGTACGTCACAACGTTCCCTGCCGCGATGGGCTTCGGTGTCGCCGCATGCAGCGGATCGATTTCGCATGACCGTTCCTTGCCAAACACAGGGTCCGTCAGCGCCTCGGTGGGGACGTTGAAGAACGCTGGGTCACCCACGTACGCGCCGCGGTCCGCGAAGGCAAGCGCGCTCGCCTCGAGGTAGTGGTGCAGGGCACCGGCGTCGGACATCCCGGCGAGGTCGAACGGCTCGAGGATGTTCAGTGCCTCGCCGACTGTTGTGCCGCCGCTGCTGGACGGCGCCATGCCGTAGACGTCGTAGCCGCGGTAGTTGACGTGCGTGGGCTCCCGGTCAATAGTCCGGTACGCGGCGAGATCCGCCGTCGTGAGGTATCCGGGAACAGCGGGAATGGATACGGGTGTCGTCGCAGGGGGCACCGGGGCGGGAGCCACCCAGGTGGGGTCCTTCGGCGGGGCCTGGACCGTGGCGGCGATCTCCGCGGCCAGCGGGCCGCCGTAGAAGGCGTCTGTCCCCTCCTTCGCGATAAGCCGGTAGGTCTTGGCGAGGTCCTGGTTGTGGAAGATGCTGCCGACGGCGGGGGCGTCGCCGCCGGGAAGGAAGAGGTCACTGGTCGGCGTGAAGGCGGAGAAACGGACTTTGTTGTCGAGGGTCTGCTGGCGGAATGTCTCATCCACCACAAACCCGCGGTTGGCAACCTTGATGGCAGGTTCGAGGGCCTCGTCGAGGTCCAGCGTGCCCCATCGTTCCAAAGCCCGTTCCCATGTGGCCGGCGTGCCCGGGACGCCCACAGAGACGCCGCTGGAGACGAGTTCGGCGAACGTGTAGAAGGTTCCGGTCGCCGGGTTCACGAACGCGGTGGCCGGCATGGTCGCCGGGGCCGTCTCGCGGCCGTCGATCGTGCCCACCTTGCCGGTCTTCGCGTCGTAGAAGACGAAGTACCCGCCGCCACCGATCCCGGCGCTGTACGGCTCGGTCACGCCAAGGGTTGCTGCCGCGGCGACGGCGGCGTCCGCCGCGTTGCCGCCGTCGCGGAGGACCTCAATGGCCGCAGCCGAGGCCTCCGGGTCAACGGTGCTCACCGCCCCGCCGTACCCGGTCGCCTCGGCCTCCTTCGTCGTCTCCCGCGGATCGGCGGAGGCCGGACTCATCACCGCCCCGCCCATAACGCTCAAAGCCAGAACCGCCGAAGAGGCAGCAAGTCGACGTCGTAAGGTTGGCATGGTCGCTCCCGGGTGAGGGTGAGGGTGATGCGGGTTGAGGTGGGCGCCAGCCTACTCCGCGGCACTATGACATTCAACGGTGGTTGGAAAGCCGCGGCCATGGAAGCGCGTCAGCCGGCGGCCCGCTGTTCAGGCGACAGGAACCGCGTTGCCGGGGACCGGGTCGTGCCTCAGGTACCGGCGGCGGAACCGTCCCGTGCCGGCAGTCAGGGCCCGCAGCTCCACGGCGTACTTCAGGAGTTCCTGATCCGGGACCTCAGCGCTGATTTCGGTCAGTTCAGAGCCGGACGACGTGGTCCCGGTCAACCGGCCGCGGCGTGCCGAGAGATCACTCATCACGGCCCCCACATGCTCATCCGAGACGCTGATGATGACTGAGGAAACAGGTTCGAGGAGCTGGATGCGTCCCGCTGCCGCCGCCTCCCGCAGCGCCAACGCGCCGGCCGCCTGGAACGCCGCGTCCGACGAGTCCACACTGTGCGCCTTTCCCCCCACCAGGGTCACGCGCAGGTCCACCACCGGGAAACCGGCGGAAACACCCTTCTGCATCTGAGCCCGGACGCCTTTTTCGACGGACGAGATGAACGTTCCGGGGATCACCCCGCCCACCGTCCTGTCCACGAATTCGAAACCGCCGCCCCGGCTGAGGGGTTCCACTTCAATGTCACAGATTGCGTACTGCCCGTGGCCGCCGGACTGTTTGACGTGCCGCCCGTGACCGGCGGACGGGGCGGCAAAGGTTTCCCGGAGGGGCGTCACCACGCTAACGGTGTGCAGCTTCACGCCCTGGTCGCGCAGCCGGTCCAGCACCACCTCGGCGTGGGCTTCGCCCATGCACCACAGGATCTGCTGGTGTGTTTCGGCGTTTCGTTCCACCCTCAGGGTGGGATCCCCGGCGGCCACCTTTCCGAGGCTGCGGGCCAGGACGTCTTCGTCGCTGTGGGAGTCTGCTTCGATGGCCACGGGCATCAGTGGTTCGGGGATCTCCCAGGTGGCCAGGAGCAGGGGCCGCTCGCGGCCGGAGATCGTATCCCCGGTCTCGGCGCTGCCGAGCTTGGCCACAGCGCAGATGTCCCCGGCGACGCAGCTCGACACAGGTCGCAGGTTGGCCCCCAGCGGGGAATAGAGGTGGGTAACGCGTTCGTCGGTGTCGTGGTCCTGATGGCCGCGGTCTGCCAGCCCGTGTCCGGCCACGTGTACCGGAGTATCCGCCCGCAGCTCCCCGGAGAACACCCTGACCAGGCAGACGCGGCCCAGGAAGGGGTCAATGCTGGTGCGGACAACCTCCGCAGCCAGCGGCCCGGCAGGGTCACACGCCAAGGCCCCCAGCGGGGCTCCGGCCAGGTCCGTCACGTCAGGCAGGGAGCGCTCAAGCGGTGAGGGGAACGCCTGGGTCAGGACCTCCAGCAGTTCGGCCGCGCCTACCCCGGTCACAGCCGACGTGGAGAGAACCGGGAAAAAGGAACCGCGGGCGACGGCGGTCTCCAGGTCCTCGACCAGCACTTCCGTATCGATGTCCTCACCGCCCAGATAGCGGTCCATCAGCGTCTCGTCTTCGCTTTCGGCGATGATCCCTTCAATGAGTTCCGCCCGGGCAGATTCTGCTTCCTCCAGCTCGCCGGCCCCGCCCGGGCGCCCGGTGGGGCGCACCTCCCCCGTTGCGTACTCAAAGACCGTCCCTGACAGCAGGCCGAGCAGGCCGGTGACTTCGCCGCCGGTCCGGACCGGGACATACAGCGGCAACACGGAGTCCCCAAACGCCGCACGGCAGGCGGCAAGGACGCCGTCGTAATCTGCGCGGGGATGGTCCAGACGGGTGATGGCCACGGCGCGGGGCATCCCCAGGTGATCGCACTCGCCCCAGAGGGCCGTGGTGGTTGCATCAATGCCATCGACGGCCGACACCACAAACAGGACAGCGTCCGCGGCCCGCAGCCCTGCCCGGAGCTCGCCGATGAAGTCCGGATATCCGGGCGTGTCCAGGAGGTTCACTTTGATGTCGCCGAGCAATAGCGGAACTACTGACAGCGTGACCGAGCGCTGCTGATGGACGGCAGAAGGATCTGAGTCGCTGACCGTCGTCCCGTCTGCGATAGTGCCCTTGCGGGTAATCATGCCGTTCGCGGCAAGCAGCGCCTCAATGAGCATGGTCTTGCCCGCCCCGGAGTGGCCCACCAGTGCCACATTCCGGACCTGCGCCGGGTTCTGGGCAGGGACCCCGGCCGCGGCATCGGACCGGCGTGCCTCCGGTCCGCCGCGGCCGGCCGTCCTCGCTGCGTCCTTGGTACCTTTCACCGACATTGGAACCTCCTGGCATCTTTGCCATGCCACCCGGGCCGAACATGTTACTTGATTCGACACCCTGGCGGGCGGAACGGCAAGAGCAC
>JBKKDH010000101.1:0-8075 GCA_046708445.1 Arthrobacter sp. | reverse complement strand
TCTTCCGCCAGCCGGCGTATGTCGGAGGCACCGAAGAGGGGTGCGGGCGCGGCGGGGCTCGGTTCAGTCACCTAGGTATCCTATCCCGGCGGCCATGCCCGCCATGCGGCACTAACGGCAATGGCCGGACCCCGGTAATCCGGATCCGGCCATTGCGGTGGTTTGTTCAGTCATGCCTTGCGCGGCTGTGGTCAGCTGCCGCGGTGGCTGTGCCAGGTGATTCGGGAGCGACAAAACTCCTAGCTGCTAGCCGCCCAGCCGCAACCCCAGGGCTGCAGGCCACGCTGTGCGTACACGCGGTTGGCGATATCGATCTGCTGGGCCTTGGTGGCCAGGCTGGCGTTCGGGGCGTAGGCACCGCCGCCCGAGCCGATCCAGGTCTGGATGTCGAACTGGAGGCCGCCGTAGTAGCCGTTACCGGTGTTGATGGACCAGTTGCCACCTGATTCGCACTGGGCGATCTTGTCCCACATGGCTTCGTTCATCATGGCCGGGGCAGCGGCACCGGTGTTGGTGCCGGCAGTGGTGGTGGCTGCGGGGGTGGTGGCTGCGGGCTTCGCCTTGGTGCCCACTGCGATCTGCTCTGTCACAGGCTGGACGGTAACAGTCTCGGAAACGAGGGTGCGGGAAGCCTCACGGCCGTCAACCAGCACCAGCTTGAAGGTCCGCTCAACCTTTCCGGAGGCTCCGGCCTGGGTGACCTTCTTCTCACCCTTGAACATGTCCGCATTCTCGGAGGTCATCGTCTCGAACGGGACGTCCTCCGTCGTGGCCGCCGTCTGCCCGGTGTCCACGCGGGAAACCTTGACCACCATGTTGTTGACCACGGGGGCGTTGCCCGGCTGTGAGCTCCGGTCGTTCACGCCAAGGCTCACGCCTGCGTCCTCGAGGACAGACGCCACCGTGGATGCGGTGGTGGTTGCCGTGGTGACCTTTCCGTCGGCAACGATGCTGACGCTCTTGGGGGTCGTGATGGAGACGAACGATCCGTCCACCGCGAGCTGGGCGTCCTTCGGGACGGAAACGGACGAGGAACTGGCCACACCCAGCTCGGTCACGAGCCCGGCGACGTCCGGAGAGGTAGTGCTGACGGTCTTTTCCGAGCCGTCGAGGCTGACTTTCACGGCCTTGGCCATGTTCACATTGATAACGGTGCCGTTTTCCACGGTCTCGTCGATGGACGGTGACACCCGGTCCGCCGGCTTCAGTTCCAGTTTTGCGCTTTTGACAACCTGGCCGACTGTGCCGCCGAAAGTCTGGACCGAACTGACCTTGCCGTCGACGTTGAGCGTGATTGTTTTGTTATTTCCGACGAAGGCGACGAGCCCGACCACGAGTGCACAAAGCACCAACAGCTGGGTACCAACCTTGACGAAACTGAACTTGCCGTCAGATGTGAAAAGCTTGACCACGATTGCCCGTAACTTTAGGACCATCCGGGCACGGGGAAAAACGCAGTAAAACACCCGGCGCAGAACCCCTGAGGTCAGCTCCGGGCACCATTGCGCCGCCACACTCCACGCGGCAGGCGGGCGGCATCAAAGCCGTTCATGATCCTGCAGCGGATGAAGTGAAATTATCCGAAGGCCTTCCCCGACCCCGGCTAATAGTTACCCACTGTAACCGTAGCGTTATAAAGCGGCCAAGAAATTTGCATACCTGGTATTCGTTGGGACGTTTCGCGGGCGGCGATCTTAGTCCCAGGATCCGTATGCCCGCACGGTATTATCGCTGATCTGCTGGCATAGCCCGGCAAGGTCGGTTCCTGTCAAATCCGCCATGGCCCGGACGGTGTACGGCACCATATAACTGGCATTTGCCCGACCGCGGTGCGGGTGCGGGGTAAGGAAGGGCGCGTCGGTTTCCACCAGCACCAGCCCGGGCTCGGCCACCGCGAGCGCCGCCCGAAGGTTATGGGCGTTCTTGAAGGTCAGGGTGCCCGCGAATGACATGTTCCAGCCCTCCGCATTGCAGATGCGGGCGAGCTCCTCATCCCCCGAAAAGCAGTGGAAGACCACGCGCTCGGGGGCCCCTTCTTCACGAAGGACCTTCACCACGTCGTCGTGAGCGTCGCGGTCGTGGATCTGGAGGGTCAGGCCCAGCCTCTTGGCGATGTCGATATGGCGCCTGAAGGAGTAGCGCTGATGCACCAGGCCTTCACCTTCGGTGCGGAAGAAGTCCAGCCCGGTCTCGCCAATGGCCCGGATGCGGGGATGGGCGGCAAGCCGCTCAATTTCCGCCAGCGCATCCTCCAGCTCGCCGCGGGCGGCGTAATCCGGGGCGTCATTAGGGTGGAGTGCCACAGCACCGAGCAGCCTGCTGTCCTGACCTACTGCCTCCACGGTGAAGCGGGAGGATTCGAGGTCGCAGCCCACTTGGACCGCCCCCTGCACCCCGACTGCCTGGGCCGCATCCAGTGCAGCGGCGATCCCCACGGGCCCGGCGCCGTCGGGAAAATCAAGGTGCGTGTGGTTGTCCATGACCGGGACCGGCAGCGGCTCCGGCGCCGTCGGAAAGGCCCGCCCGCCCGTTGCTGCAGCCGAGGCTGAACCGTCCGTTCCGGCGGCACGATAGGCGGCGGGAATCAGCGAATTGCACATCCCACTAGCCTAGCGGCGGCCGATGCGCCGAGAATTACCGGAACTCTCTGTCAGGCACAGCAGTTGTGTTAGTAGTCTGTTACCAACAGAAGCGAACGCCCACCGAGGGGCGAAGGCAGGCTTGCTGTCCCGTCCCAGTCGCTACCGGGCTGAAAGGTTGCCGATGGACTCCCACCGACGCACGGCCGTCAATGAGATCGAGAGCGCCAGCCGAACCTTCGCAGGGATTGCGGAACCGGTCACTCAGCTGAACGGCCACAAGGCCCAGGCGATGGACGCGGCCGCCTTCCACTCTGCGAGCCAGCGCATCCTGGACGAGATCAATACGGTCATCGATGGAAAGTCGGAGGCCGCAAAACTGGCCCTGACCGTCCTGCTGGCCCAGGGCCACCTCCTGCTCGAGGACGTGCCCGGCGTCGGCAAGACGCTGCTCGCCAAGACCCTCGCACGGACCATCGACTGCACGGTCAGCCGGATCCAGTTCACCCCTGACCTGTTGCCGTCCGACGTTACCGGCGTGTCCATCTACAACCAGTCTTCCCGACTCTTCGAGTTCCGCCCGGGTGCGGTGTTCGCCAACATCGTGATCGGTGACGAAATCAACCGGGCCTCGGCCAAGACGCAATCCGCCCTTCTGGAGTGCATGGAGGAGCACCAGGTGACCGTGGACGGGCACTCCTACAAACTTGACGGGCCGTTCATGGTGGTCGCCACACAGAATCCGATCGAGATGGAGGGCACGTATCCCCTGCCGGAAGCGCAGCGGGATCGCTTTATGGCACGCATCTCCATGGGCTATCCGGACAAGGACTCCGAGATCGAGATGTTGGAAACCCACCAGGCCACGTCGCCGCTGGCAAAAGTCTCGGCCGTGGTCACCGCAGCAGACGTCGCAGCCATGATCGCCGCTGTCCAGCAGGTCTATGTATCGCAGGCAGTCAAGGAATATACCGTATCCGTGGGCAGGGCCACCCGGGAGAGTCCCCTCCTCAGGCTGGGAGCCAGTCCCCGCTCGATGCTCCAGCTGCTCCGTGCAGCCAAGGCCACGGCGGCCCTGGACGGACGTGATTTTGTACTTCCCGATGACGTGGTCAACGTTGCCGAATCCGTCCTGGCCCACCGGATCATCCTGGACCGCAAGGCCGCCAGTGCCGGGGAAACCCCGCACAGCGTCATCCGAGGCATCCTGAACAGGCTGCCGGTCAGCCAGGACATGGCCGACGCCGCGACCCGGTCGGGTGCCAAGCCGGCGCCGAGGACGGCACCGGGCTCCGGGCTCCGCAGGAACCACTAGGCAGAGCCCGATGGCACTGCTGGACCGACTGCCCCGCCACCTTTTCAGCCAGCGCGGCTGGGGCCTCCTCGCGGCAGGTGCTGTGTCCCTGTTGGCCGCGCAGATCATGGGCCGCCGGGATCTCCTGAGCCTCAGCGTCCTGCTGATCGTGCTTCCCCTCATCTCGCTGGCCGGAATCCGGCTGGTCAAGCCCAAATTCCGGGTCTACCGGGAGTTCAATCCTTCGCCGGTCGAGACCTCGGCCGCCACCACTGTCCGGCTGGCTGTGGCTCGGACCGGGCAGGGCACCGGCCGAGCGATCATGGAGGAGCGGCTTCCCGCACGGTTCGGGGAGTCACCGGCGTTCCGGTTCCCCGCACGGTCGGCAACCGGGGGCACCAGCCGGTATGAATACCACCTGCGTTCCAGCCAGCGCGGGCAATTTGTCATCGGGCCGGTAACCGCGGAGTTCACTGACCCGTTTGGGCTGTCCCTTCACCGGCAGGCAATCGACGACGGCGACACGCTCACGGTGACGCCCGCCGCCGTCGAACTTCCGGTCACAGGACTCGCGGGGGCGCGCGGGAACGACGGCGTCACTGCGACCCGGATCCGGGCCAACCCGAGCGACGACGATGTGATGACCCGTGAGTACCGGCACGGCGACCCCATGCGCCGTGTTCACTGGCCGGCGACTGCCCGGCACGGAGCGCTGATGGTCCGGCAGGAGGAGTCGGTCACCACTCCGGAGGCCACCATCATCCTGGACCAGCGCTTTACCGCCTTTTCAGGCGGCCCCGGTACAGGTTTTGGCGGGACCGGGTTTGGCGGGACCGCTGCCATGGACGGGCACGAAATGCTCTCCAGCGGCACTTTCGAGTGGGCGGTGGTGGCTGCCATCTCCATCAGCACGCACCTTGCCGAGCGGAATTATGCGCTGCGGCTGCTCGATGCCCGGGGCGAACCGGCTTTCATGCGTTCGCCCTCAGCGCCCGAGCCGGAGACCGAGGAGTACGTGGGCACGGGCGGGCTGCAGTCCATCGCCGAAAGCCTGGCGGCCATCCAGCTCTCCGGCCCGCATCACGGCCATCACGGCCATCACGGCCGCAACGAGGCCAACCGCTGGAGCCCGGTTCCCGCGGTCGCAGCCCGCAGGGATGCCGCCGGTGCCGGGCGGGACCATGGCTTTGCGCAGGATTCCGGTCCGGCACCATTTGATGACGGACTCATGGACAAACTTTCGGCGCACCGGATGCGGGGTCCGATCATCGGGGTCCTGGGCAGGTTGTCCATGGCCGAAGCCAATGCCTTGGCCCCGGCCGCGGGCTATGGCGCGAATGCGTTCGCCATCATCGTCGCGGAAAGGCCGTCTGAGTTCCACGAACAGCTTGAAGAGCTACGGCGCGGAGGCTGGCGGGCGGTTGCCGTGTCCCCTGCGGTTCCGGTGCCTGCGGCATGGAGCCACTTTGACCAGGGCGGAGCAGCGCTGGATACAGCAGCAGCCGACGTCCGGCGCGGCGCGGGGGTGGCACGATGACGCTCGCCCCTGAAAAGCACACCTCCTCGGCCACGCAAACGGCCGCTCCTCCGATATCCGGCCAGACGCCCGGCGGGGTGAGGGTGGGCGCCTACCCATGGGTCATGGCCGGCGCCGTAGGGCTGTCTGTGTGCGGTGCGGCACTGTCATTGAACGGTGTCCTGCGGGGATGGGCGTGGTACCTGCCCGTCCTGACCACCGTTTTTGTGGTGTGCCTGACCATGGCCGCGCTGCGGTCCGTCCGGGCGCAGCCCCTCCTGGTCACTGCCGGCGGCTTCGCTTCGCTCATAGCTATCCTGACGCTGACGTTCTTCCGCAGCACAGGCATTGCCGGGATTATCCCGTCGGGTGCCACCATGAGGGAGCTCGACAGGTTCATCCGCCGTGCCAGCGAGACAGTGCTCGCCGAAAGCGCCCCGGTGGCCCCGAACGCCGGAATCGTGATGGTGACCTGCGCTGTCCTCGGCCTGACGGTCATACTTATCGACGCATTGGCGTTGCCCCTGGGTACGCCGGCCACCACGGGCCTGGGCCTGTTCGCGATCCTGATCGTGCCCGCCATGGTTAAGCCGCAAAGCGTGGGCGTCTTGGGCTTCAGTGCCACGGTGGCCGGGTACCTGCTGATTCTGGGGTGCAGCCAGTGGTTCGCCCCGGACGCGCGGACACCAGCCGACACCGCCCGCAACCCCGGACAGCTGAAGCGGGCCGCGCTCACCGGATCGGTCGCCCTCGTGGCCACGCTCATCATTCCGATGGCCATCCCCGGATTCGACCAGGGCACGTTCCCGCAAGGGTCGCGCGTGAATCCTTGGGGCACGTCCACGGGCCTGAATCCCATGATCACGCTCGGAAACAGCCTTCGCGCCCCCGCAGGAACCGGACGGATCACCTACGCCACGAATGCCGTTACGCCGCTGTACCTGCGTTCGGTCACTGTGGACAACTTCGACGGCGACTCCTGGGGTCCGGACGACCGTGAGGGATCGCGCCGGCCGGTGGCCGGACCGATCGAGACCGGCCATGAGATCCTTGCGGACGAACAGCTTCGCCAGGTGACAGCAGTGGAAACAGGCGCCTTCACGAGCCCGTACCTGCCAGTACCCTATGCCCCCGAATCGATCCGGGGGCTGGACGGGCGCTGGTCCTGGGACCCCGCCACCCTGAGCATCAAGGGAGTGGACACCAACTCCCGGAGCCAGGAGTACACCGTGGTCTCCTCGGTGCCCCGGCTCACGGCCAGCCTGCTCGACCGCTCGTCAGCAACGGTGCAGGGCATCGCGGAGGACTTCACCCGGGTTCCAGGCAACGTTCCTGACGTCGTCAGGACCACAGCCGACTCCGTCACCGGTTCCAGCGGCACGACTTATGCAAAGGCCATGGCCATCCAGCGATACCTGCGGTCAGCGGAATTCACGTATTCCCTGCAGTCTCCGGTCCAGGGCGGCTATGACGGCAACGGCCTGTCCGTCCTCGCCGATTTCCTCGCCCAAAAAAGCGGTTACTGCATCCACTACGCCTCCGCCATGGCTGTCATGGCCAGGCTGGAGGGCATTCCCAGCAGGATCGCCGTCGGCTACGCCCCCGGGCGGCTGACCGGAGCCACAGTGAACGTCGCCGGACAAGGAGCACTCTCCGAGTACGAGGTCGATGCACGCGATGCCCACGCGTGGCCGGAACTCTACTTCCAGGGGCTCGGGTGGGTACCGTTTGAGCCGACACCGTCCCGTGGGGTGCCGCCCGAATACGCAGCGGAAAGTTCCACACCGGGCGCACCCGGATCGCTCGAGAACAACGATGACCTCGTCCCCTCCGATGCTCCCACCGGTACGGCCGTGCCCAGCGCCACACCGGTTCCCCTTCCAGGTGGCGGGCCGGGCAGCGACCCAGCGTCCCAGGTGATGCCGTGGCTGCTGGGCCTGGCAGGATCAGGCGCACTGCTCCTCCTCGTGTCCTCGCCGCGGCTGGTACGGATCGGTGTCCGCGCCCGCAGGCTGCGGAGCAGCGATCCCCCGTCTCCCGAAGCCGTCCCATTGGCGTGGTCCGAACTCCGCGACCTCGGCACGGACTATGGCGTGCCGCCAGAACCGAGCGAGACGCCCAGAACGTATTCGGCCCGGCTGCGCGGCTCGCACCTGCTGGGTGAACCCGGCGGAATGGACGACGCCGCGCACCAGGCCATCATCTCCCTCACCGCCGACTTCGAGCGCCGCGCCTACGGCCCCCCGGATGCCGATTCCCCGGGTGCGGGCACGGTGAAACCGGCCGCCGCCCGGATTGCCGCCCTCCAGAACTCCATGCGGGCCAATGTCACACGAGGCCGCAGGTTGCGGGCAGACTGGCTCCCGCCGTCGGTCACGGCCCTTTGGGGACGGATGCTGACTGCTCCGTTCCGGTTTGTCGGCCTGGCGTCCGGGCGGAGGGCAAAGGCCGCCGCGCGCTCGTGGGCCCGGGCGCGCGACGGCCTGCGGCGGCCCAGCGAAGGACAGCAGCCCCGCTGAGTCCGCGGGTTGCCCTATCGCATCAGGTCAGCCGGCGTAAGGGTCGGCGATGCCGATGTACTGGGTGTAGAGGTATTCCTCGATGCCTTCCAGTCCGCCTTCACGGCCCAGGCCGGACTGCTTGACGCCGCCGAAGGGCGCCGCCGCGTTGGAGATCACGCCGGCGT
>JBKKDH010000100.1:0-5015 GCA_046708445.1 Arthrobacter sp. | reverse complement strand
GCTGTATATTGCCCGGGTGGCACGGATACGACGGCTCGAAACGGGGACGGGCATAGTGTTGCTGGAGCAGTTTATCGACGAAAAGGCGCAGCTGTTCGCGGAGGCGTTCCGCTCCGCCGGTTGACGGTGGAGAACATGGAATTAATGCAGGCGGCACTCGGGGACTGTCACGCTCCGGGCCGTTCTCCATTTTCGAAGATTTGCGAGGCCGGTCCGACAATCAGGTTGTCCGGTGCCGCGACGAGCTCGGTGTCCTTGTCTTCGTAGTCATACAGGTGCAAAACGTGGCGCATGGCCTCCAGCCTGGCGCGTTTCTTGTCGTTGCTTTTCACTACTGTCCAGGGCGCCCAGCCTGTGTCGGTGGCCAGGAACATGGCCTCCTTCGCCGCCGTGTACGAGTCCCATTTGTCCAGTGAAGCCAGGTCCATGGGGGAGAGCTTCCATTGCCGTACGGGGTCGACCTGGCGGATAGCGAACCGCGTCAGCTGTTCGGTGCGGGACACGGAAAACCAGAACTTCACCACGTCGATGCCGTCGTTGGTGAGGACTTGTTCGAAGGCGGGCGCCTGGCTGAGGAAGCCCCGGTACTGCTCGTCGGTGCAGAATCCCATGACGCGTTCCACTCCGGCCCTGTTGTACCAGGAGCGGTCGAACATGATGATCTCCCCGGCGGCCGGAAGCCTTGATCCATTTCTGCAGCTTCAGCAGCTCGATCTGTAGCAGCCGCTTTTCCATCTCGTACTGGTCCCGCGTCATTCTTGTTGCGTAGGGGTAGCCTTCCCGCCACGTGTCGACGGGTGTGCCGTCCGGAGAGACGAGAACCGGGTCGTCGTCGTCTTCGTCGAGAACGGTAAAGCCATGGCGGGACAGATCGAAAACATTCACGGCGAGAACTTACCCGCAGTCCATGAACGGCTGATGAACTGCCATGGAGGCACCGCTATGCCTGCCGGTCCAGCAGTTCGGCGCGTCTCCTGACCGCGGCGATGTAGGAGTACAGGTCCTGCGGGGAGAACGGAATGGCGTTGCTGGCGAACCTGCGCAGCGGGCCACGGACTTCATCCTTGACCCGAAGGTATGTCAGTCCATTGTGTGGTGAGAGGCTGTAGGTGCGGGTCCAACTCAGCAGGCCGGGCAGCAGGCCTGTTTTCCAGATCATGACCTGGCCCGGCATTTGCTGCACGTGCGTCCGGAAGGTCCGGCGGCCGCCGCCGGCGGTCCTGATCCGGATCAGGGCGCCGTTGCGTACCTCGCCGTCAACCCAGGAGATACCTGATTCCCAGACGGTGAAATTCCCGGCGTCCGTGATGATGCCCCAGACCGTTGACGAGCGCGCATTGATGGGTTCCTCGGACTCAAACGAGTGCATCAGCCAAGGATAGCCAGCCGCGATCCTGTACGGGCCACCGCTAACGTAGTATTCACCCGGAGTTCGTTTTGGGTCGGTCAGCCTGAAACAGTGGCAAGGTCCTGAAGGTGCCCCGCTGACTCCTGGTGGGTGCCGTCAATGGCGTCGCGAACGACGTCGGCCAAGCTATCGCCGCGTAGCAGTGCCTGCCGTTGGCGGGTGGCACCTGTGCCCTGCGTGGCAATCCTGGCCAATGATTCTGCAACGTAGCAGGTGTCCCCGGCCTCGTCCAAGGCGTCCCGGACGTGGTTGAGGAACGCTGCGACGACCGTTCCTGCGCTGTCCGGCCGGTGTGTCATGGGGTGGAGCAACGCGGCGTGGACTCCGTACCGGCTTGCCCGCCAGGCGCCCTGGCGCAGGATGGCTGCTGGGACACGGTCGGGCTGCAGGCCGGACTCCCAGTCCCTGGCGGCGGTATCAACCAGGGCCCGCACCATGGCCGCGACGAGGACGGCGTCCTTGGAGTCGAGGCAAACGTCGGCCACCCGGACCTCTACGGTGGGGTGGTTGACGGAGAGGCGCGCGTCGAAATCCGGGTTGCTAACGGCGCCCGTGCCGGCTAGGTCCGACACCAGTGCATGATAGGCGCGGGCTGATCCGAAGACCTCGGTCGGCCCGGACGAGGACCACCGGTTCCAGGCCTGGGTACGGAAGCTGGCATAGCCACTGTCGGTACCGTTCCAGAACGGTGAATTGGAGCTCAACGCCGTCAGGGTCGGCAGCCATGGCCTGATCCGGTCAAGGACCGCAACACCTTCCTCGTCGGAGTCGACGGAGACGTGGACGTGGTATCCGCAGGTCAGTTGCTCCCGGGCAGTGAGGGCAAATTTTTCCTGCAGCACGTCGTAGCGGGCTGTGCGGGTCGCCTGGGGCGTCACGGCCAGCGGGGAGGTGGCCAGGGCCGCGATTCGCGCGCCCGCCATCCGGGCCAATGAATCGGCGTAGGTCCGGCCAGCCCGAATCTCGGCGGCAAGTGCGTCCAGGCTGCTGTTCGGGTGGGTGATCATTTCGAGCTGTTCCTGCTGGAGCTCCGCGGACAGTGCGGGCAGGTCCTGATCGCCCGGATCGTGCAGACGCAACAGCTCCCCGGCCAACGGCAGGGGAACACCGCTGTCAGGGTCCACGATCAGGAATTCTTCTTCAACACCAAAAGTACGCACCGGCCAAGTGTGGGGGACGAAAACGAACGCAAAGCGCAAAGGCCTGTCTTGCCTGCTCTCGGAGATGTCATCCAGATGGCCGGGAGGGGTTGGGGCCCCGGCTGGCTTGCCGGTCTGCTCGTGCTGGGAGTCGCCTGGCGGCCAGTCTGGACAGGCACGTCATCACCGGTTATGTAGGACTAAACGGGGTCACCGCCCGGCGGCTGTCCGGCTCAGGATGACGCTCCCGGATGGGCTGTGGTCATCGTGGTGTTCGTGTGGGTGGCGTCGTGGGCTGATCGCCGGTAGGCCGTCGGGCTGACGCCGTAGACCCTCGAAAATGCCGCGCTGAATGTAAAGGCGCTGCTGTAGCCGACTTCCTGGGCGATGACGGCGGTGGTGGCCGGGCTGGAGGCCAGTTTGTCGGCGGCCAGCGCGAGGCGCCAAGCGGTGAGGTAGGCCATGGGCGGCTGTCCGACGGCGGCGTGGAACCGGGCCGCCATGGTGGCCCGGGAAACATGCGCCCGACGGGCCAAATCGGCGACGGTCCACGGAGCCGCTGGCTCCTTGTGCAGGTGCGCCAGAGCCGCTGCGGCAACGGGATCTTGGGTCCCGGCGGCCCAGCTTGGACGTCCATCGTCGGCGCGGCGTACGCTGACGCGCACCAGGTGCAGCAGCAGGAGGTCCAGGGCCCGGTCAAGGGCGCTCTCCTGCCCCAGGTCCGTATGGGTCAGCTCGTGCTCGAGCAGCTTCAGCAGGACCGGATCGGCCTCCTGCTCATTAAAAACAGCCAGGGCGGGGAGTGCTGAGGTCACTAGCTGGCCTGCCGCTGCCGCGGTCTGGTACGTGCCAATCAACAGGATGGTTTCCCCGTCCGCGCTGTTTCCCCAGGTCCGTATGCCTCGGGACATGGTGAGCGCCACGTGCGCGCCTGCAGGGGTGCGGCAGGACTGTTCGGCGTCGATCACCACGGTGGGCAGCCGGCCGGGCGCGGCCGAAACCAGATAGGGCGCGGGTCCACGGACCGTGGCCGCTTGTCCCGGGCCCAGAAGCTCCGGATCGCTTTCCTCGGCGGTGATCCAGGCGTGTCCGCGGACGGGCACGATCACTGTAAGCGCCGCCCGATCCTGGACGTCAATGGCAAAGGGCGGGTCCATCACCACTCGCAGCGCGAACGCGGACTGCGCCCGGGGCCCGGTGAGGAACTGCGACAGGGGATCCATGCCTTAGATTCTAGACCTTGACGTATGTATTCTGGCGATTGAAGCATTCATCGTCCGCTTGACGTCGGGCAGTCTGGACTCATGACCTACGCAAACTCACTTGCTCCTATTCTTATCACCGGTGGGACGGGCCGTACCGGGGCCCGACTGGTCCGCCGCCTTATTGACCGTGGCGTGGCGGTGAGGATCGGCTCCCGGAATGCTCCGGTGCCCTTCGACTGGCACGACTCCACTACGTGGCGGCCGGCCCTGGAAGGAGTCCGGGCCGCCTACCTCTGCTACAGCCCCGATTTGGCATTCCCCGGGGCGTCCGCGCTGATTGCCGATTTCGTCGAAGCTGCCGATGAGGTAGGCGTTCGGCGCCTGGTGCTGTTGTCCGGCCGCGGCGAGGACGGGGCCCTGGCAGCCGAAGATGCGGTGAGGAGATGCGGGATGGAGTGGACCGTGCTTCGCTGTTCCTGGTTCGCCCAAAACTTCAGCGAACACTTCCTGCTCGGCCAGGTACGGCGAGGCAGGCTCCTGCTGCCGGCCGATGGGACCATAGCCGAACCTTTCCTGGACCTGGAGGACCTGGCTGACGTCGCCGTCGACTCTTTCACCAGTGACCGCCACGTCGGCCGGCTGCTGGAACTGACTGGCCCGCGGCTGCTCACCCTTCACGATGTCGCCGCCGAACTGTCGGCCGCAGCGGGACGGCAGGTTGTTTTCGTCCCGTGCACCGCAGGGGAGTTCGCGGCAGATCTCGCCAATGACGGTATCCCTATTGGAGAGGCCTTGCCGCTGGCTGAACTCTTTACGGAGATTCTTGACGGCCGGAACTCTTCCGTAAGCGCGCACCTTGCCCAAGCGTTGAACCGGGCGCCCACCGACTTCGGCACCTACGCATCCCGGACGGCCAACACCGGCCTATGGGTTGCCCCAGTTCATGCGGAGCTTCAGTGAACGGGTGGCTGCCGGTGATAGCCGGTACCGGCTCAGCGGTGGCGGCAGGATTTTACCTGGCCTTCTCCGCCGTGGCCATGCCCGCCCTCCGTACCCGGCCGGCGAAGGATGCCATCGCGGCCATGATCTCCATCAACGAAAAGGCGGTGCAGCCTCCGTTCATGATCCTGTTCTTCGGGACAGCAGCAGCCTGCGGAGCGGTCGCCGCCGTCGCCGTCGGCGGTGCCACTGACCCGCTGACCCAATCCCCGATCAGAGCCGCCGGAGCGGCCGCCTACCTGGCAGGGTGGGCCTCCACCATGC
>JBKKDH010000099.1:0-7803 GCA_046708445.1 Arthrobacter sp. | reverse complement strand
CGGAGATCTACCGGAACAACGTGATCAAGCCGGGCTTGGTTGGACTTGCGGGGCCGTGGATCTCCGGCAATGTGGAGTTCAACTGGCCGCAGCACCACCGGGCGGCCGCCTTCCTGCCCGTAGACTCGCGCGTCATCGCCATCGCGGCCTGGGCCCGCTGGAAACATGTTCCGGCGGTCATCGGTGAAGGATGGGTCGGCTACACCCCGCACCATGGCACCTCCGAGGAAGGCCCCATCCCACGCGATCTTGCCGAGCACGGCATCAGGACGGCGATGGAGCACGGCAGCGCCGCATGAACACCTAAATCCTCACCGCCCCCACCAGCTGAAAGAAACCGTCGTGCCGCTTGAACAACAAACCCTTGACCTGCTCAGCGCCACCCACCGGCCGCACGAGCTGGCCCTGCAGTCCCCGCCCATGAGCAACACCGTGGATCCGCACGGCAAGTGGCGGCTGACCAACCACTACATCGAATGCGCCGGTCGGCCAGCGGTGCCGGTGTCGGGCGAAATCCACTACAGCAGGCTGCCCCGCTCCCGCTGGGAAGAACGGCTGCGGTTGATGAAGGCCGGCGGCATTACCGTCGTGGCGTGCTACGTATTCTGGATCCACCACGAACAAACCGAGGGCGAGGCCCGCTTCGACGGCAACCTGGACGTGGCCGCCTTCGTCCGCCTCTGTGCCTCCGTTGGACTCGACGTCGTCCTGCGCATCGGACCGTGGGCCCACGGTGAGGTCCGCAACGGCGGATTTCCCGACTGGGTTCAGGCTGCCGCCGTCGGACACCGGACGAACGACCCGGCCTACCTGGCTTTGGTGGAGGGCTGGTTCAACCGTGTTGGTTCGGAGCTGCGGGGCCTGACCGGTCCGGACAGCAATGTCATCGGCATCCAACTGGAAAACGAGCTTTACGACCAGCCTGAGCACATTGCAGAGCTGAAGAAACTTGCCCGGGCCGCGGGACTCAGCGCACCCATCTGGACGGCAACAGCCTGGGGCGGGGCCGACATCCCGGAGGACGAGGTCCTGCCCGTCTTTGGCGGTTACGGCGATGGATTCTGGGTGGACGCCTCAGCCCCGTGGGATCCGACCTTCCGGCAGCACTACTTCTTCAGCCACCAGTGGGATGACCCCGGCATCGGCGCTGACCTTCGCGAACACCTGTCCGGAAGCGAAGCTGCGCCACCCCGGTCACCTTCCGCCCTTTATCCGCCGGCGACGTGCGAGCTGACCGGAGGCATGGCCACGGCGTATCAGCGGCGCCCGTGGCCCAAGGACAAGGACGTGGCCGCCGTGGCCAATAACAAGATCGGCAGCGGTTCGGGCTGGCAGGGCTATTTCATGTTCACGGGCGGGACGAATCCTCCGGGCGGCCTTCAGGAATCCCAGGCGACGGGCTACCCGAACGATCTTCCTGTCTTTGACTACGACTTCCATGCCCCTATCGGCGCCTCCGGCAGGCCGGCGCCCAGCTTCGCCCAGTTGCGCAGCCAGCACGCTTTCCTGGCCGCGTTCGGGGAGCGGCTGGCCCCCATGCCGTCGACGCTGCCTGACCGCCTGCCCGCAGACGTTGACGATGCGGAGACCCTTCGCTGGGCGGTGCGGTCCGATGGTGAATCTGGATTCCTGTTCATCACGTGGCACCAGCCGCACATCCCGCTGCCGGACTATGCGGCAGCCCAGTTTGTGCTGTCCCTCGGCGAAGATACTGTGACCTTTCCCGCGAAGCCGATCGATATTCCCTCCGGGACGATCGCCCGGTGGCCCGTCAACCTTGAAATCGGCGGGGTAAGCCTGCGCTGGGCCACAGCATCGCCCCTGACCGTGCTGGGCCCGGATTCCTCACCGACCCTGGTCCTGGCAGCCGAGGCCGGTATCGAGACCCAGCTGTCCCTCCCGGACGGGTCGGCACTGGACGGGCCCGCCATCGCCTTGGGCAAGAACATCTATGCCGTCGACGCCGAGCAGCCGGTGACGTTGACGGCCAGGTCACAAACCGGCTCGCTGGCCATTCTCGTTCTTCCTTCCAGGCTTGCGGATGAGGCGTGGGTCCTGGACACGCCGCACGGACGGGAACTCGTGCTGTCCGCCGACGTACTGTGGGTCGGCGCGGACGGTCGCCTTGCCGGCAGGTCGCTCGGACCGCCGCAGGCACGCCGATTTCACACCCCATCCGGCCTGTTCGACGTCGTGAAAACGGAAGCCACCGAAGCCGAACGGGACCGACAGACCCTGGTTGCGGAACGGATCCGCGCCGCCAAACCGGTCCCCGCGTCTTTCGGCTCGCTGGCCGGACGGGCAGCCGCACCGACGGACGATGCCATCGACGAACTGGCAGAGGTTTACCAGGTGGACCTGGCGGCGGCGTCCCTGGCCTCAGGGGGCTGTACGGAGCTGGAGATCACCTGGGCCGGAGACGTTGCCCGTCTGATCGTGGACAACAAATTTGTCGCGGACCGGTTCTGGGACGGTTCTCCCTGGGTGCTCGAGACCCACGACGCCGGTATTCTCCCGGGCTCGGACGTCCGGCTCCAGATCGTTCCCCTCGCGAAGGCAGCGGACGTCGGGCTGCCGGCGGAGGCCCAGCGCCGGCGCGATGCGGTTGCAGGCGACCTCGCCTCCCTGGACAAACTGGAACTGCTGCGGTGGACCGCTTGGAAGGAACAGCGCGACTGACGTACGCTCCTAGTGCCACAGCATGGACATTCCGTGACAGGTTGATGACGGGGGGAGCGTACGTGGAGCGGGCAACAGGGTTCCAGAACCAGCGACTGGTGGTGGTGCCGCGTCCGCTGGTCAGGGAGGCCCTGGCCCGCCCGGTCACACGGCGCCTGCTGGTCACCGACGCCGGAGCCTTTCCCGTCGCCGAGGCCCACGGGCGGCACCGCCCCCAAGGCGCCAAGGAAACCATCATCATCCTCTGTGTCGCGGGACAGGGGTGGGTTGAAACCGGCGGTTCGCGGTTCGACGTCGGCAAGTCCACCGCCGTCGTGCTTCCCGGAGGTACCGGGGAAGCACACGCGTACGGTGCCTCACCTGAGGACCCATGGACGATCTGGTGGTGCCACGTACTCGGCTCCGACGCCGCCGAACTCATCGGGGAAACCGGGGTGCGTCCGGACCGGCCCATCATTGCGCTGGCGGCGGTGGACCGGCTCACCGCCATGCTGGACGAAATCATCACCGCACTGGAACAGGACCAGTCGCCGGCCCGCCTCGTGGCTACCGCAGGAATGGCCTGGAAGCTTTTCGCCTCACTCGCCGTGGACCGTCGCCTCCCTGAACAGGGAACGCCCCTGCAACAGGCCATGAAATTCCTTAAGGACCGGGTGGACGGCACCATCCGGCTGTCTGATCTGGCAGCCGTTGTCGGGGTCTCGTCGTCGCAGCTCAGCAAGCTCTTCCGGGAAGCCACCGGCGGGGGAGTGCTGGCCCACCACACTGCCCTGAAAATGGCCCGGGCCAGGCTCCTGCTGGACACGACCGGTCTCACGATGGCCCAGGTGGGACGCGAGATCGGCCTGAATGACCAGTTCTATTTCACCCGCCAGTTCCGCCGGCTGCATGGGGTGAGTCCCAGCGCGTACCGGGCGGAGCGGAAGGGCTAAGCCGGGCCACCGGAGCCGGACCGCCAGAGCCGGACCGCCAGACGGCCCCTGGCGCC
Source organism: Arthrobacter sp. (assembly GCA_046708445.1). Taxonomy (GTDB): domain Bacteria; phylum Actinomycetota; class Actinomycetes; order Actinomycetales; family Micrococcaceae; genus Arthrobacter. The sequence continues at coordinate 4,136 of JBKKDH010000099.1, read as the reverse complement.
GCCGCGAATTTCTAGTCCTCCAGCGGAAACGCGACGGCTTCGCCCACGACCCGAAGGCAGAGTTCCATTCCGGGCCGCGCGATGGAGGCGTTCCAGTGGCGGATGGTGATGACTTCGCCGCCGCCCGGGTAACGGTGGTCGGCTCCGGACGCCAGCTCAGGCGGAATGGCCAGCTTGAGGCGCACCGTTGTCTCCGGGCCGAAGTAGTCAGTATCCACCACCACCCCACGGATGGGGCCGTCCTCGGCGATACGGATCTGTTCGGGCCGCAGCATCAGCTGCACGCGACCCTGGGCCGGCGGCCGGCGGACGGGGATTCCGCCCAGCGAACATGTGGCCAGTGAGCCTTCCAGCCAGGCGTCAAGGATGACCGCGTCGCCCAGGAATTCAGCGGTGGCACGGTCTGCGGGGCGGGTATAGACCACAAAGGGGTTGCCGATCTGGGCCAGCTTGCCGCCGCGCATCACGGCCACCTGGTCTGCGAAAGACAGAGCTTCGGCTTGGTCGTGGGTCACCAGGATGGTGGTAACACCGGCCTGGTTGAGGACCTTGGCCACCGCACGCCGGGTGGCAACGCGCAGGCCCGCGTCCAAGGCCGAGAACGGCTCGTCCAGCAGCATCAGTTCGGGTTCGCGGGCCAGGGCACGCGCCAGGGCAACCCGCTGCTGCTGGCCGCCGGAGAGCTGGTGCGGCCGCCGCTTGGCCATCGCCGGGTCCAGGGAGACCATGTCCAGTAGTTCGCTGATCCGGCCCGCCACGGCCCGCCGTCCGCCGTCGAGCTTCCCGGCGTCCAGGCCGAAGGCGACGTTTTGGCCCACCGTGAGGTGGGGAAAGAGGGCACCGTCTTGGGCCACGTACCCCACCTGGCGTTTGTGTGCGGGCAGCCAGACGCCGTCACCCGCCACCTTGGTGCCGTTCAGCGAGATGCTGCCGGTGGCGGGGTGCTCAAAACCCGCGATGAGCCGCAGCAGTGTGGTCTTGCCGGACCCGGAGGGACCCACGATGGCGGTGGTGCCGCCCTTGGCAACGGCCAGGTTCACTCCCTTGAGGACCGCCTGGGCGGAGAAGTTCTTCGTGACGTCCGTGATCTGGAGGTGGCTGTTTGTGGTGGGGGCCACCGACGCCGCGATCCGCGGTTCCGGGAGCCGCGAGGGGGATTGTTCGGTCACTGTCCGGCCACTTTCTTGGACTGCTGGAAGAGGAGGTAGGTCATGGGGGCGGAGAGCAGGATCATCAGCAGGGCGTACGGTGCTGCGCCCGAGTAGTCGATTTCGCTGCTCTTGCTCCAGAATTCGGTGGCGAGTGTCCGTGTGCCGTTGGGGGACAGCAGCAGCGTTGCGGTCAGCTCGTTCGCGATGGCCAGGAACACCAAGGCGGCGCCGCCGGCCGCGGCCGGGGCAGTGAGCCGGAGGGTCACGCGGATGAAGGCAAGGAGCGGAGGTTTGCCCAGCGCCTGTGCTGCTTCGTCGAGCTCCTTGGGCGCCTGCGCGAGGCCGGCGCGGAGGTTCACCAGCGCCCGCGGCAGGAACAGCAGGACGTACGCCGCCACGAGGACGCCGCTTGTCTGGTAGATACCCGGGACCACCCGGATGCTGACGGTGACAAACGCCAGGCCCACCACGATGCCGGGGAGGGAGCTGGTGACGTAGTTGGAGAGCTCGAGGGCCTTGCTGAACCAGCCCGGGTACCGCACCGCCAGGTAGGCCATGGGGAAGGCGACGACGGTAGTCACCGCTGCTCCGGCCAGCCCGTAGCTGAGGGTCGTCAGAAGGGCAGGCACGAACTCGTCTGCAACCCAAATGCCGGGGCCGCCCGCGAAGATCCAGCGCAGGACAAGAATCAGCGGCAGCCCAAAGGCCAGGGCCGTCAGGACGATGAGGAAAAGCTGGGAGGGAACCTGGTACGCGTGCAGCGGCAGGCGCAGGGCCTTGGCCTGGGCTCCGGAACCGATCCTCGCGTACCGGGCCGACCCGCGGCCGCGGGCTTCGACGAGCAACAGGATCAGGCAGAAGAACACCAGGACGCTGGCGAGCATGTTGCCGGCGGTGCCGTTGAAGGTGGACTGGAACTGGACCATGATCGCGGTGGTGAACGTATCAAAACGGATCATGGCAAAGGCGCCATATTCGGCCAGCAGGTGCAGGCTGACCAGCAGCGCACCGCCGGTGATGGCAAGCCGGAGCTGCGGGAGCACGACGCGGAAGAAGACGCGCCAGGCCCCGAGCCCCAGTGCAGACGCGGACTGTTCGATTGCCGGGTCAAGCCGGCTTAGCGTCGCTGCGGCGGGGATGTAGACCAAAGGGAAGTAGGACAGCGTGGCGATCAGCACGCCGGAGCCCAGACCCTCCAGGGACGGAACAGCGGATACCCACGCGTAGCTGTTCACAAAAGCAGGGATGGCCAGGGGTGCGGCTAGCAGCACGGCCCAGATTTTGTGGCCGCGCAGCCTGGTGCGTTCCACCAGCCAGGCTCCGCCCACTCCCAGGATGAGGCAGAGCGGCACAGTTACCAGCATGAGCAGCACGGTGTTGAGGACCAGCTCGCCCACGCGGGGGCGGAAGATCAGTTCGACGGCGGTGTCCCAGCCGGTGGCTGCGGTCATGAAGACGACGTAGCCCAGGGGAACGAGCGAAAAGAGTGCGATGAGGACCGCGAGGATGGACACCGCTGAGACGCCGAAAGGCGGGCGGGGGCTGTTGCCCCGGCCCGCCGTCGTCGTGCTCCCTTGTGACGGGGAAGCCGATAGGTCAGTGGTCACTGGATTACAGGAGTCCTGCCTTGGTCATCAGCTCGGTGACCTTTTCGGATTTCAGCTTGGCGGCATCCACGGTGGGGGCCTGCAGATCTGCCAGTGGAACCAGCTTTTCGTTGGCGGGGACGTCGGAGGCGATGGCGTACTCGAAGGACGTGCCCTTCTGCAGGACTTCCTGGCCCTTCTTGCCGGTGATGAATTTCAGGAACGCCTGGGCAGCTTCTGCGTTCTTAGTGGTCTTCAGGACACCGCCGCCGGAGACAGACACAAACGCGCCCGGGTCCTGGTTCTTGAAGTAGTACGGCGTGACGTTCTTGGAGTTCTCGCCGGTCTTAGCCTGGTCGCCGTAGTAGTAGTAGTGGTAGATCAGCGCGGCGTCAACTTCTCCGGCGTTGACGGCCTTCATGGCGGTGCTGTTGCCCTTGTACGCCTTGAAGTTTTCCTTCATGCCCTTGAGCCATTCCTCCGCTGCGGCCTCACCCTTGAGCTCAAGCAGTGCGGAGACGATGGCCTGGAAGTCGGCGCCTGACGGAGAGGCGGCCCACCTGCCCTTCCACTCAGGGTCGGCCAGGTCCAGCATGGATTTGGGCAGCTGGTCTTCGGTCAGCTTGGCCTTGTCATAAACCAGGACGGTGGAGCGGGCGGCAATGCCGGTCCACTTGTTGGTGCTGGGGCGGAACTCGGCCGGAACCTGGTCCACGGTGGCTTTGTCGACGTCGGCAAACAGGCCGGCGTTTTCAACCTGCGCCATTGCAGGGGAGTTTTCGGTGAGGAAGATGTCAGCCGGGGAAGCCGCGCCTTCCTGGACGATCTGGTTGGACAGCTCGGTATCCGAACCCTGGCGCATGGTCACCTTGACGCCGGTCTCGGCGGTGAAGGCGTCGATCCATTCCTTCGTCAGGCTCTCGTGCTGCGCGTTGTAGACCGTGATTTCGCCGGAGACTTTAGCCTCGGCGGACGGGCAGACGGTGGCTGCCGGGGTGGTGCTGCCGCCGCAGGCGGTCAGTCCCAGGGCTGCGGTGGCGGCGAGTGCGATGCCGGCCAGCGCGCTGTTGCGGATCTTCATTGGGGGCTACTTTCTGGGGAAAAAGTGTGCGGACCGGCGGTCCTGGTGAGCCGGGAAGGAGGGGTGGCTCACTCAGGAAACTGTAGGTTAGCCAAACCTAAGACACCAAGCGGCGCGGGCCTTAAGTGATAAGGATCACACGCATTACGCAACTGTTGCGTGCCCTAATTCGCTCGCGGCCTGCGGTGGATGGCCGCGGCGGCCTCCACAGCCATCCAGGCCTGCAGCTGGGTGGAAAGTTCGACGGCGGCACCGGGTGGGTAGGTGGTATCCGCCGGTTGTGCCGCGTTGCTGGAAAAGACGACGCGGCCGGGCGTT
>JBKKDH010000098.1:0-8239 GCA_046708445.1 Arthrobacter sp. | reverse complement strand
TTGCTGCCGGTCACCGTGACCGAACCGCCCTGGACCGTGGCGTGGGTGCCGGCGATCTTGTCCGGAGCGATCTGGCCGGGAACCACGTGGTAGGTCAGGATCTTGCTCAGCAGGGCGTCGTCGGTCTTGAGGGTCTCGATCGTGGCGGCGTCGATCTTGGCGAAGGCGTCATCCACCGGGGCGAAGACGGTGAACTCGCTGCCGTTCAGGGTGTCCACCAGGTCAACCTTGGGGTTCAGCTTTCCCGAGACAGCTGCCGTCAGGGTGGTAAGGATGGGGTTGTTCGAGGCTGCAACGGCCACGGGATCGAGGGCCATGCCCGCAACAGAGCCTGCGCCGGTGGGAACCTTCTCGGCGTAGCCTGCACAGCCGGCGCCGACCAGGTTGGCAGCCGGGTCCATCGGGGCAGCGGAGCTTGCCGACGGTGACGGAGCCATGCTGGAGGATGAAGGCGTGGAAGCCGGTGCTGACGAAGAGGTGGTTGTGGTGGCGGAGCCGCCGCAAGCGGTCAGGCTGAGCAGGGCGGCAGCGGCAACGCCTGCGACGGTGAAAGTTGTGCGCTTGATTGACTGCATTTTGGTTCTCCTTGTTAGTGCCTGTGATTGCCGTTGCGGGCAGCTTGCCTGCCGCATGTGGCCTTTTCCGACTTGGTGGGCACCTGCCCTTGGCTGGTGTCTCACTGTGTATTCGGGCGGTGCCTCGATGCGGATGGGTGGATCCCAAGGAGTTTTTTGCGGAAGGCGCAGTTGGGCCGAAATTCGCGGAATCCCGGCCTCACCTCGACTTAAACGACGGAATCCCGGGCCGATGGGGCCCGGGAATCCATGCTTCGTACGTCCAACAGTGCGCAAGGGGGGACTTGAACCCCCACGCCCGAAGGCACAGGAACCTAAATCCTGCGTGTCTGCCAATTTCACCACTCGCGCTTGGCTGCCCCCGAAAAATGTACGACGGCGGATGCCAGGTTCCATTGTAGCGCTGGCAAGCTGCGGGTCCGGTCAGCCGTCGGAAACGTCAGGAATCAACTTTGAGGTCACGGCGCAGCTTGGCCACATGGCCGGTCGCCCGGACGTTGTACTGCGCCACGGCCACCTTGCCCTCAGGGTCCACCACGATGGTTGAGCGGATCAGTCCCTGGTAGGTCTTCCCGTAGTTTTTCTTTTCCCCCCAGGCACCGTAGGCCTCCGCCACGGCGTGGTCTGCATCCGACAGCAGCGGGAAGCTGAGGACTTCCGCGGCGGCAAATTTTGCCAGCTTCTCCACCGGGTCCGGAGAGATGCCCAGGACTTCATAACCGGCGGCCTGCAGGGAGGCCAGGCTGTCACGGAAATCGCACGCCTGCTTCGTGCAGCCGGGGGTGGACGCGGCCGGATAGAAGTACACGATGGTGTTGCGCCCGCGCGTGGAAGACAGGCTGACGTCCTTTCCATGCGAGTCCTTCAAAGTGAAGCCAGGCGCTTCCGTACCGGTTATGAGTCTGTCAGCCACAGTTAATCTCCTCGTTGCAGGCGGGACATCTCAGCTTAGTAAGCGTGCTGGACCCGGGGCGAATCGGCACTTGGCTATACTGCTTGTATGCCTGATATGGATCACTGGCCCACTGGGCGCCTACTGTCCACTGCGGCCCGTCTCGTAGAACACTCGTGGAATGAGAAACTCGGCGCCATTGGATTGACGCACGCCGGTGTTATCGCGATCGAAGTCCTCGCAGCCAAGGGCCCCATGACGCAGGCGCAGCTGGCCCAGTACGTCCGCGTCCAGGCGCAGACCATGGGCAAGACACTCAGCAGGCTGGAAACCCACGGACACATCGCCCGCGTCCGCAGCACCTCGGACCGCCGGAGCCACGTTGTCTCCCTGACGGACCGTGGACGCGAGGCCGTGACAGCCGCAGTGGAGATGGAGCGTTCGGTGCTTGCTGCCGCGTCCATTGATCCAGACGTCCTGCGCCAGGAGCTCCAGGCTGTGGTGCGGGAACTTGCCAGCCAATTTGCTTCCCCTGAAGCCAAGGCCCTGGCGGACGGTTCCCCGGTAGGGTAGCTGCACCGCCGGCCCGCAGGCGCAACCACTGGTCAGTGGTTGCGCGTTTTTCTTTAATCTTTGTCCAGGTCGCCCGCGACTGCTTTCCGTTGCGCGGCGGGCTCCGGGCAGCGCACATGAAGGAATTCGTTGATCACCCGCTCCGCCATCACCACGACCCTCAGCCTGCTCACGGGCCTGCTCCTTGCAGGCTCCCTCGCCGGCTGCGACGCCGCAGCCCATGCCGAACCAAGGACTTTCCAAACCGAAGCCGCGGTTGCCCTCGCCCAGCTGGAAACCATCCCTGTGAAGGGCCGTGCCCCGAAGACCGGCTACAGCCGCGAGGAGTTCGGGCCTGCCTGGGCCGATGTGGACCGCAACGGCTGCGACACCCGAAACGACATCCTTGCCAGGGACCTCGAGGGCGAGACGTTCAAGCCAGGAACACAGAACTGCGTCGTCGCGACCGGCACCCTGGCTGACAGCTATACCGGTACGACCATCAGCTTCGTCCGCGGAAACACCACCAGCTCCGCGGTCCAGATCGACCATATCGTCGCCTTGTCGGACGCGTGGCAGAAGGGCGCCCAGCAACTCAGCGCTGACCAGCGAAGGCAGTTAGCCAACGACTCCTTGAACCTGATGGCTGCAGATGGCCCTACCAACAGTGCCAAGGGAGATCAGGACGCAGCCACGTGGCTTCCGCCGAACAAAGCGTTCCGCTGCGAATACGTGGCCCGTCAGACGGCCGTGAAGGCGAAGTACCAGCTGTGGGTCACTCAGGCCGAGCATGCTGCGATCGCAGGGGTCCTGGGCACGTGTAGGTAAGGGCGCCGGCAGGTATGGGATGGGCAAAGCAAAACCCCGCCTTCGTGGCTTGTGACCATGAAGACGGGGTTTCCTTGGTGCACCCCCCGGGACTTGAACCCGGAACCCATTGATTAAGAGTCAATTGCTCTGCCAATTGAGCTAGAGGTGCATCTCTTGTTTTGATCTCCCCGGGGCTTTTTATTTCCCGGTTGATCTCCGCAACGACATGAAACTCTACACGAACTTCCGGTCCATGTGAAATCGGGGTGACGGGCGGCTGGCTGCATCACCCCGAAGGGGTCAAAACCAGCACAAAGTCAGGGTTTTCGTTGTTCGTCAGCAGCCAAAAACGTCCGTCCGGAGCCTGGATGACATCGCGGATCCGCCCATATTCACGTGTGAAATGGGCCACAGGATTTCCCGCTTCCTCGCCTTCCAGCGGAACAGTCCACAGCCTCTGGCCGCGGAGTGCCCCGAGGTACGCGGTGGAGCCAATAATTTCCAGCCCGCTGGGCGAGGATTCAGCCGTGGACGGCCACACTACTTTCGCGTCGCGGAATCCCTCCCGGTGCGGTGCCCCGGTAACCTGTGGCCAGCCATAATTGGCGCCCGGAAGGATGAGATTGAGCTCGTCATTGACGTCGGGGCCGAATTCGCTCGCCCAAAGCCGCCCCGCACTGTCCCAGGCCAACCCCTGGACGTTCCGGTGGCCGAGACTGTAAACGGCATTGCCGAAGGGGTTGCCCTGCGCGGGTTGGCCTTCTGGCGTCAACCTCAGGATCTTTCCGCCCAACGCATTCGGGTCCTGCGGCTGCTCCCGGCGCTGCGAGTCGCCGGTCCCCACATAGAGGAGGCCGTCGGGTCCGAACCGGATCCTGCCGCCGTTATGCGTGGGCGCTTTGGGCATGCCGGTGAAGATGACCTCCGGAGAGCCAATGGCGAATTCCCCGTCACCGCCTTCCGTGAGGACAGCCCGGGCAATCCGGTTGTCCCGTTCAGCCGTGAAGTAGAAGTACAGAAAATTGTCCGAGGCGAAGGACGGCGAGAGTGCAAGTCCGAGCAGGCCGCCCTCCCCGCCGGGAACCACCCCGGGGAGGCCTCCGATGGTGGAGGCCCGGCCGCCACGAACCGCTTTGAGCAGCCCGGAATCACGCTCGGAGATGACAGCCGTTCCGTCCGGCAGGAACACCGCTGCCCACGGGATCTGGAGCCCGAGGTCCAGTTGCTCCAGCACCGCCGGCGTTCCCGTGCTGCCGGTTCCTGCAGTTGTGCTGCTGCCGGTTCCTGCAGTTGTGCTGCTGCCGGTGGGTGGCCCGTCAGAATCACCTGTGCAACCCACCAGAAGCAGGCCGAGACAGGCTGTCCAGGCGGCAGCTGCGTGCCGCGGCCGGACCCTACTGGAGCCGGGTCCGCCGGGGGGCGCGGAAACCGGCAGCTTCGGCGTGGGCTGCTGATTCAAACCAGACACCTGCGCGGGTCTGCTCATACTCCGGATGCCCCTCTTCGTAATAGACCATGGAGTCCGCGTCACCCTTTACCGTGAAGTCGGCGGGGCCGCTGCCGTCCGGGGACGGCGATGCCGACCCTTCGCCATACGGGCGGTCCGCCGCCAGGTGGCCAGTAGGTTCGGGGACTGATTCGAAGTCGACCGGGCTGGGCCCCGCCGGGCTGGGTTCGACCGGCTTGGATTCGACAGGGCTGGACTCGGCCGGTTCGGCGGCAGCTGGCTCGTCCAGCACAACCTCGGCCGCCGCCGATTCAGCCCCCGGCAAGGTGGGGGAGTGCGGCCCGGTGTACTCGGGACGATGGACCGGGGCGGTCTGGCCGGCTTTGTTGGCGTTTGACGCATCCGTGGCTGCACTGCTGGCCGGAGCGGCGGGTGTTGTTGCGGCATGGGGAGCGGGCGATCCGCCGGCCTCAGACCACTGCGTCTCCCACTCGACCTGGTCGTTGATGCCCCGGGCTGCGCCCGTGCCTTGCGCTGCTTGCGTGCCCTGGCCGGCATCCGCGTCCTGGATAGCCGCGGCGTCCCCAGCCTCACGGGGAGCAGGGGCTGCTGTCTCGTCTTCAGCGTTCCGGGCAACCGGCGGTGGGGCTGCCGTTGTCGCCGCGGAAGCCGTTTCCGGTTCGGCTTCGCTACGCTCCGGCGCTGAGGACATCGGTTCAGCGCCCCGGCCGGCATCAGACGGTTCTGCGGGCACAAGGGCGTCGTCCGCCGTCGTTGGGGGGCGCGGCTCGGACGGCTGTCCGAAGCCCGCTGCCGTGGCGATCCCGGCGGTACCTGCGGCTTCCGCGGACGCGGCGGCACTCCCGCCGGACAAGGCGCCGTCCGCGCGGATATCCGCCGGACCTGCTGCCGCCCTGCCGTCGTCGCCGGTGGCTTTGGTGGAACTGCCGCGGTTCAGCAGCCACCAGACCACACCAACGATCAGCACGATCAGAATGATCCAGAAGACAAAATCCATATCAGGGCCCTTCAGTCCGGATGGCAGGGTTGCCGTTCCCTGACCGTACGTCGGTACAAACGGCACTGTCTAGGTCTCGGTCAGGGAGCCACACGTCCGGCGGACAGTGAAGGCGGCCCGAACAACGCCACTGCCGTCCAGTAGCCTCTCTACATGGACTTCAAGAGGCTGCGGATTCTGCGCGAACTTGCCGACCGGGGCACAGTCGGTGCCACGGCCGAAGCCATGCATGTCACACCGTCGGCTGTGTCCCAGCAGCTCAAAACGCTGCAGGACGAGCTGGGGGTTGTCCTGATCGAGAAGGCAGGACGAGGAGTCCGGCTGACCGAGGCCGGCCTGGCGATGGCTTCCGCAGCTGCGGATGTGTCAACCGCAATGGCAAGGGCGGAGGCGACCATCGATACGTACCGGCACGGCTGGCAGGCCCATGTGCGGGCTGCCTTCTTCCCCAGCGCGGCTGAGATGTTCCTGCCAGGACTCCTGCACCGGGTCAAGGCCATAGAAGGCCTGCATTTTGAGGCCCACTTCGAGGACCCGGGAGTGGATGGTTTCGCGGGCCTCGCTGCCGACTATGACATCGTCCTGGCGCACAGCGTGGATGGCCCGGACGTGTTTTCCTCGCACGGGCTGATCGTGGTCCCACTGCTCAATGAGCCCTTGGACGTTGCCATGCAGTCAGGGCACGCCCTGGCGTCGAAACCCCGGCTGACCGCCCGGGACGTCGTGGGCTACCCCTGGATGGGGGTCCCGGAGGGATTCCCGTTCGACGCCGTGCTGCGGCAAATCGAGAAACAGGCCGGCTCAACAGCAGTCCGGGCGCAGCTGTTTCCGGACCTGCGGGTGCTCGAGGCCCTGGTCAGCGCCGGACACGGCCTCGCCCTGCTGCCCCGGTACACCGCGGCGGCCAATCAGGACCGCGGGTTTGTGCTCCGGCCGCTGGTGGGGGTGACCGCCCGCCGCAGCATCGTGGCCCTCGCCCGTCCCGACGTCGCGGCCCGGACCACCATCCGGACGGTCCTGGACATGCTCCAGCAGGAAGCCGAGTCGGTTGCGGCCGGCCGCGGCCCCAGTGATTTCTGACACCTTCACGCAGTGCACCGGACGTCGATCTCAATATATGAGACGAGAGTCCACTATTTGATCGAAATATTCACGGAATTAGGCTTCACGGACCTCTCCGTGTCGTTCGCCTCCCAATCTGAGTCATAGACTTTGACGCATGAGTGAGGACACCCAGATCGCAACCGAAAACAAGCCTGACATCAAGCCCCGCAGCCGGGTCGTTACCGACGGAATCCACGCCGCCCCCGCGCGCGGCATGTTCCGCGCGGTCGGCATGGGGGACGACGACTTCGCCAAGCCGCAGATCGGCGTCGCGAGCTCCTGGAATGAAATCACACCCTGCAACCTTTCCCTGAACCGGCTGGCCCAGGGCGCCAAGGAAGGCGTCCACGCAGGCGGCGGGTTCCCCATGCAGTTCGGCACCATCTCCGTCTCGGACGGCATCTCCATGGGCCACGAAGGCATGCACTTCTCCCTGGTTTCCCGTGAAGTCATTGCCGACTCCGTGGAAACCGTCATGCAGGCCGAGCGCATTGACGGCTCCGTGCTGCTGGCCGGCTGCGACAAGTCCCTTCCGGGCATGCTGATGGCCGCGGCCCGCCTGGACCTTGCCAGCGTGTTCCTCTACGCGGGTTCGATCATGCCGGGCTGGGTCAAGCTCGAGGACGGCTCCGAAAAGGAAGTCACCCTCATCGACGCGTTCGAGGCCGTGGGCGCCTGCGCCGCCGGCAAGATGAGCCGCGAAGACCTGGACCGCATCGAAAGAGCCATCTGCCCGGGCGAAGGAGCCTGCGGCGGCATGTACACCGCCAACACCATGGCATGCATCGGCGAGGCCCTGGGCATGTCCCTGCCGGGCTCCGCCGCCCCGCCCTCGGCAGACCGCCGACGTGATGAGTTCGCCCGCAAGTCCGGCGAAGCGGTGGTCAACCTGCTCCGCCTCGGCATCACTGCCCGCGACATCATGACCAAGAAGGCCTTCGAGAACGCCATCGCCGTCACCATGGCATTCGGCGGCTCCACGAACGCCGTGCTGCACCTGCTGGCCATCGCCCGCGAGGCCGAGGTCGAGCTGACCCTCGATGACTTCAACCGCATTGGCGACAAGATCCCGCACCTCGGTGACCTCAAGCCTTTCGGCCGCTACGTGATGACCGACGTCGACAAGATCGGCGGCGTGCCGGTCATCATGAAGGCACTGCTCGACGCCGGACTGCTGCACGGCGACTGCCTCACCGTTACGGGCAAGACCCTTGCCGAGAACCTCGCGTCCATCAACCCGCCGGACCTCGACGGCAAGATCCTGCGCGCCCTGGACAACCCGATCCACAAGACCGGCGGCATCACCATCCTGCACGGGTCGATGGCTCCGGAAGGCGCCGTCGTTAAGAGCGCCGGCTTCGACGCCGACGTCTTCGAAGGGACGGCCCGCGTCTTCGAACGCGAGCAGGGCGCCCTGGATGCGCTGGACAACGGTGAAATCAAAGCCGGCGACGTCGTGGTGATCCGCTACGAAGGACCCAAGGGCGGCCCGGGCATGCGCGAGATGCTCGCCATCACCGGCGCCATCAAGGGCGCCGGCCTGGGCAAGGACGTGCTGCTCCTGACCGACGGCCGCTTCTCCGGCGGAACCACCGGACTGTGTATCGGCCACGTCGCCCCCGAAGCCGCCGACGGCGGGCCCATCGCCTTCGTCAAGGACGGCGACCGGATCCGAGTGGACATCGCGGCCCGCAGCTTCGACCTGTTGGTGGACGACGCCGAGCTCGAGTCCCGCAAGATCGGCTGGGAACCGCTGCCGGCCAAGTTCACCAAGGGCGTCCTGGCCAAGTACGCCAAGCTGGTGCACAGCGCCTCCACGGGCGCATACTGCGGATGATACC
>JBKKDH010000097.1:0-4516 GCA_046708445.1 Arthrobacter sp. | reverse complement strand
GGAAGGCGGCCGCGGACCCGCCGACGGCCACCAGGACCGCGAGCCACAGCGAGATGACCAGCCAGCGGTGGCGGTAGGAAAACTTGCCGAGCCGGTAGAGCAACAGGGCCATGTCAGAGCCGATCTTTGAGGTGGGTGTGGGAAGTCGGACGTGCAGGGCTGTCGAAGCCGGCGCCAAGGTGGCCGATGGCATCGATGAGGAGCTGGCGGAGAACGGAAAGGGAGGCAGGGGACAGGTCGGCGCCGCAGTGGGCGAACCACACGTCCATGGCGGCCTTGCCGCAGGAAATGACGGAGCCGGCGAGGGCCCGGAGGTAGAGCTCGTCGATGGCCGCTCCGGGCGTTTTGGCGACCCGTTCCTTGGCAGCCATGATGATCTGCTCGGTGCAGTGGTCCCAGGCCTCAAGCTCGGAGCGGACCAGCAAAGAGTTCTGCTGCGTCAGGGTAAACAGCTCTGCCATCGGGGCCACCGTCATGGGGTCGGCCAGCTGCATGAGCGCAACACGGGCAGACTCGAGGATGGGCTCCCCGGCGGGACGCAGCCGGAACTGCTGGAGCGCGTGGTCCAGGAAGCCGTTGGTGACGGACGCCAGGGCCGCCTCCGTGCTGCTGAAGTAGTTGAAGAAGGTCCGCCGCGATATTCCGGCAGCCTCGGCGATGTCCTCAACCGTGAAGTTGCCCGGCCCCTTGCTTCGGAGCAGGTCCAAAGCGGCATCGGTGATGGCCTGGCGGGTGGCCGCCTTGTTCAGTTCGCGTCGGGACGCGGGCGCCGACTCATTGGTCAGGGGAGAAGAGCTCACGTGATTACACTATGTGCAAGTTTGCACTCTGCGCAAGTTCTCTGGCTGGTGGGCCTTCCGGCCTACCCGGCTTTGGTGAGTTGGATGGATTGTCCGATGGCGCCCGGCTGGCCCTCTGCGAGCGGGATGGCAAAGACGGCGGTTCCGTACGCGCAGACCTCGGTCCAGTTCGTGCCTATCTCAGAGGTGTCAAAGCGCATGGCCACGATGGCGTTGGCGCCGCGCTGCTCGGCCTCGGCCACCATCCGCGCTATGAGCTCCTGGCCGCTTTCATACGAGGTGCGCGTCTTTTCGGGCAGTTCGCCGCCGGAGCGGTGGCGGGGATCTTTCACAGCAGATTGAAAGGTTCCCGACAGCTGAACCAGAACCTGGCGCCTGACACTGGGACTGTCCCGTGAGGGAGACATCACAAGCAGCCGTCCCCGGACGGCAGATCCAGGAGACCGAAAATGTCACGCAGAAAGAGAATTGCCCTTGGCCTTTCGGCCACGGCCCTGGCCGTTGGCGCCGGGATCGGCGTCGCCGGCATGGCGTGGGCAACTACCACGCCGACACCCACACCCAGCGCCAGCTCCAGTGCTTCGCCGGACAGCGGCGCTCCCACGGAAGGTAAATGGCGGCACGGCGGCCGCGGAGGGGAGCGTGGCGTGGCGCAGGCCTCGGCGCTCGCGGAGAAACTCGGCGTCGAGGAAGCCAAAGTCACCGAGGCGCTGCGGGCGTTCCGCGAAGCCAACAAGCCCACCTCGCCCCCGGCTGAGGGCGAAAAACCGGACGCAACGGCCCGGGATGCTGCGCTCGCCAAAGCCCTCGCGGAATCGTTGGGGATTGAGGAGGCCAAGGTCACCGCTGCCCTGGAGGAGCTGCGCACGGAGGCCCGGGCCGAGAAGGCCGCGGCGCTGAAGTCCAGGCTGGACAAGGCCGTTTCCGATGGCACGCTGACGCAGGCTGAGGCGGACGCCGTGACCAAGGCCGCGACGGAGGGAGTGATCGGGGGAGGGGGCCGCTAGGAGCCGGTTCGCGCATCCCCGGCGTTAAAGAGGGAGGAAGTCCCCGGGAGACTCCCAGGGACTTCCTCTTCAGGCTTTGACGGGTGCGGCGCTAGGCCTTGGCGTCGGCCAGTTCCCGGCCCGGTGCACCGGAAGCTCCCGTGTCCGACGCGGACGGATCTGCGGCGGGCTCGGCGTCGTCATCCACAAACGGCGTGCCGTTGCGCGGCGCGTTGTAGAGGGCCTCGTCCAGGATGCCCTGGCGTTTGGCCACGATGGTGGGGACCAGTGCCTGGCCTGCAACGTTGACTGCCGTGCGGCCCATGTCCAGGATGGGGTCGATGGCCAGGAGGAGTCCGACGCCGGCCAGCGGCAGTCCCAGCGTGGAGAGCGTCAGCGTGAGCATCACCACGGCGCCGGTGGTGCCGGCTGTTGCGGCTGAACCCAGCACGGAGACGAGGGCGATCAGCAGGTACTGGCTGAAGTCCAGCTGGATGCCGAAGAACTGGGCCACGAAGATCGCGGAGATGGCCGGGTAGATGGCGGCGCAGCCGTCCATCTTGGTGGTGGCGCCCAGGGGCACGGCGAAGGACGCGTACGCCCGGGGCACACCCAGGCTGCGTTCGGTGACGCGCTGGGTCAGGGGCAGGGTGCCCACCGAGGAACGGGAGACGAAAGCCAGTTGGACGGCTGGCCATACTCCGGAGAAGTACTGCTTGATGGAGAGGCCGTGCGTGCGGACCAGCACCGGGTAGACAACAAACAGTACGAGGGCCAGGCCGACGTAGATGGCTAACGTGAACTTGCCCAGTGAGCCGATGGTGTCCCAGCCGTACACCGCCACGGCGTTGCCGATCAGGCCCACGGTGCCCAGCGGCGCGATGCGGATGATCCACCACAGGACCTTCTGGATGACAGCCAGGGCTGAGGCGTTGAGGTCCAGGAACGGCTCGGCGGCCTTGCCAACCTTCAGGGCAGCAACGCCGACGGCGATGGCGATCACCAGGATCTGCAGGACATTGAAGCTGACGGCGGTGGTGACCGCGCCGGATTCCGCGACGGTGGAGCTTGCGCCCAGGCCCAGGAAGTTCTTGGGGAACAGGCCTACCAGGAAGGACCACCAGTCACCGGACTTGCCGCTGTACTTGGCTTCCTCGGTAATGCCGGTGTTGGCCCCGGGCTGCAGCAGGACACCCAGGCCGATGCCGATCAGCACCGCGACCAGTGAGGTGATGGCGAACCACAGCAGGGTGTTCCATGCCAGCTTGGCGGCGTTGGAGACCTGGCGGAGGTTGGAGATCGAGCTGACCACGGCCGTGAAGATCAGCGGCACCACCGCGGTCTGCAGCAGGGACACGTAGCTGGAACCGATGGTCTGCAGAGTGGCGCCCAGGCCGTTGGGGCTGGCTTTGGTGCTGCCGGTGTACTTGGCCAGCAGGCCGAGGCCCAGGCCCACGATGAGGGCGGCGATGATCTGGAAGCCGAACGAGCCAGCCCACTTGGGCAGCTGGAGGCCGGTCTTTTCTGCGGATTCGGGGGTGCGGGTTTGAGTGCTCACCCGAACACGCTAGGCGGGTGCCGCATACCACGACGAACATATGTTGAGAAATATTACGCAGCCCAATCGGCCCCTTGCCCGAGATTGCCCTGAAATCCGGCGTCACATCAGGCAATTATGAAGTTATTCCCGCCCGGAGTGTGGCAAACATCTCGCCATCGGAGCGGCGCCATTGCCGCCTTCCACGCAGAGGATGGCTCTCTCCCGCGGCGCCGTTATCCAAGCAGCGCCCGGCGCAGGGTATCGAGCCCCACGGAACCCACATCCAGCGCCCGGGTGTGGAACGCCTTCAGGTCAAAGCCAGGCCGGGCTTCGAGTTCGGCGCGGATCTGTTCCCAGAGCCGCTGCCCCACCTTGTATGAAGGGGCCTGGCCCGGCCAGCCAAGGTAGCGGGTGAATTCGAACTTGAGCTGGCCTTCACTGATGGGCAGGTTTTGCTTAAGAAAGTCGTAACCCGTCTCGGGAGTCCAGGTCCCTGAGCCCCACCGTTCGGGGACGGCGAGCTCCAGGTGGACGCCGATGTCGAAGACCACCCGGGCGGCGCGCATCCGCTGCATGTCCAGCATGCCCATGTGGTCACCGGGATCGGAGAGGTAGCCGAGTTCCTGCATGAGTTTCTCCGCGTACAGTGCCCAGCCTTCACCGTGGCCGGAAGTCCAGCAGACGTTGCGGCGCCAGTTGTTCAGGAGTTCCCGGCGGTAGGTGGCCGTGGCCACCTGCAGGTGGTGGCCCGGGACGCCTTCGTGGAAGACGGTGGTGGTTTCGGCCCAGGTGGTGAACGTGTCTTCGCCTGCCGGGACGGACCACCACATCCGACCGGGGCGGCTGAAGTCGTCTGACGGTCCGGTGTAGTAGATGCCGCCTTCGTCGGTCGGCGCGATGAGGCACTCAAGCTTCTTCATCACGTCCGGGATGTTGAAGTGCACACCCGCGAGGTCCGCTATCGCCTTGTCGGAAAGTTCCTGCATCCAGGCCTTCAGGGCATCCGTGCCTTTGATTTGGCGCGCGGGGTCGTTGTTGAGGATTTCCTTGGCCTCGGCGATGCCGGCCCCGGCCTTGATGGTTTCGGCCACCTGTTCCTGATCGGCAATCAGGCGGTCCAGTTCCTGGACGCCCCAGGCGTAAGTCTCTTCAAGGTCAACGGTGGCGCCCAGGAAGGAACGCGAGGCAAG
>JBKKDH010000096.1:0-10260 GCA_046708445.1 Arthrobacter sp. | reverse complement strand
TGGCTCTGATAGTTCTCTTCCAGTGGCTCACAGGCGGCATCACGCTCACCCCGGGCAACGTCATCAACCTCTTCAACGGCAACTCCTACATCCTGATCCTTGCCATCGGCATGGTGCTGGTCATCATCGCCGGCCACATTGACCTGTCCGTGGGTTCCGTGGCCGCCTTTGTGGGCATGGTGGTGGCCATCGCGATGCGGGACTGGAACATTCCCTGGTTCCTGGCGATCCTGCTCGGCCTGGGCCTGGGTGCCCTGATTGGAGCCTGGCACGGCTGGTGGACCGCCTACGTCGGAATTCCGGCGTTTATCGTCACCCTGGCCGGCATGCTCATCTTCCGTGGGGCGCAGCAGTTTGTGGGCCAATCCAACTCGATTCCCGTCCCGAGGGAGTTCCAGTACATCGGCGCCGGCTACCTCCCGGAGGTTGGACCAAACACCGGCTACAACAACCTGACACTGCTGCTTGGCCTCGCGGCTGTCGCCTTCGTTGTATATAGCGAAGTCCGGCGCCGCCGCACCGCCAAGGCCCTGGGCGCTGAGGTACCGGAAACCTGGGTGGTTGTCCTCAAGCTCGTCCTGATCTGCGCCGCCATCCTGTACGCCACCTACCTTTTTGCCACCGGCCGGCCGGGCACGTCGTTCCCGGTTCCGGGCCTGATTCTCGCCGTCATGGTTCTGATCTACGGCTTCATCTCTTCCAAGACCGTTGTGGGCCGCCATGTTTACGCCGTGGGCGGCAACCGCCACGCTGCCGAGCTGTCCGGTGTGAAGTCCAAGAAGATCAACTTCCTTGTCATGATGAACATGTCCATCATTGCCGGGCTGGCTGGAATGATCTTTGTGGCCCGTTCAACCTCCGCAGGCCCGTCCGACGGAACAGGGTGGGAACTGGACGCCATCGCCGCTGTCTTTATTGGCGGCGCAGCGGTGACCGGCGGCGTAGGCACCGTGATTGGCTCGATCGTGGGTGGCCTGGTCATGGCTGTATTGAACAACGGCCTGCAGCTCCTCAGTGTCGGTGCCGACTGGCAGTCCATGATCAAGGGCCTGGTGCTGCTCGTCGCAGTTGCCATTGACGTTTACAACAAGACGCAGGGCCGGGCATCAATCATCGGGCTGATGATGAAGAACTTCAGCCGTCCGTCCGGCGGACCCGGCACACCCCTGCAGCCGGACGAGGTCACGTCCACCAAAGAAACCATTTCCAGGGAAGCCTGAACCATTCAGGTTTCCGGAGCAAAACCCCAAAAAGAAAGTGAACCAAGAAATGCGAATGATTGGTAAAGCAGGAAAGGCAGCAGCGATCGCTGCGATCGCGGCCCTGGCGCTGACGGCCTGCGGACGCGCCGAGCCTGGCACTACAAGCGGCACAACCGGGGCCGCCGGGTTCGCACAGGACTCCGCGATCGGCGTCGCACTTCCGAAGAAGACCAGCGAAAACTGGGTCCTCGCCGAGAAGCTGTTCAACGACGGCCTCACCAGCGCAGGCTTCAAACCAACTGTCCAGTTCGCCAACAATGGCGTGGCTGAGCAGCAGAACCAGATCAGCGCCATGATCGCCAAGGGCGCCAAAGTGATCATCGTTGGCGCCCTCGACGGTTCCCAGCTGGGCACCCAGCTTCAGCAGGCCAAGGACTCCGGCGCGACGATCATTGCTTATGATCGGCTGCTGCTGAACACCGAGAATGTGGATTATTACGTGGCCTACGACAACTTCAAAGTTGGCGAGCTCCAGGGCCAGGCGCTGCTTGACGGGATGAAAGCCAAGAAGCCGGCCGGTCCGTACAACATCGAACTTCTGGCAGGTTCCCCGGATGACGCCAATGCGAAGGTATTCTTCGATGGTGCCATGAAGGTCCTCAAGCCGAAGATCGACGACGGCACCCTTAAGGTCCTCTCAGGCCAGACAACGTTTGAAAAGGCCGTGACCCAGGACTGGAAGGCTGAGAACGCCCAGCGCCGAATGGACACCCTTCTGACAGGTTCCTATGGAACCGAGTCCCTGGACGGCGTCCTCTCACCGAACGACACGCTGGCCCGGGCTGTCATCACCTCCGTCAAGGCGGCCGGGAAGCCGCTTCCGGTCATTACCGGCCAGGACTCCGAGGAGCAGTCGGTCAAGTCAATCCTTGCGGGCGAGCAGTACTCCACCATCAACAAAGACACCCGCAAGCTTGTTGAGCACGCAATTGTCATGGTCAAGGACCTGCAGGCCGGCAAGACGCCTGAGATCAATGACGACAAGTCCTACAACAACACGGTGAAAACCGTTCCCGCCTTCCTCCTTCCGCCGGTCATCGTGACCGCCGCCAATGTGAAGACGGCCTACGTGGACGATCCGGTCCTCGGCCCGATCACCAAGTAATACTGAATGCGGAAATGCCCCGGCCCCCACACGGACCGGGGCAATTACCTTTAGGTGAAACAAACCTTCAAAGCGCAAACATAGGTTAGCCCCCTTTACCGCACAGGGACGGGCGCGAGTCTGGGATCCGAACGCCGGTTTTTCCCGGCCCAGATCCTAGGAGTACAGTGAGCGTCCTTGCCCGGAGTGTTGGCAATGCCTTCAGAAACAAGGTTCGAACGGCTGCCGTCGTTGCGGTCCTGGCCGTGGCCATCGGCCTGGCACTGGCCATGCTGGTGGCCAACCAGGCCGTGGGCGCCAAAGTCCAGGAGCTGAATGCCTCGGTTGGCACTGTCCTGACAGTCAATCCGGCCGGTGGCCAGGGCTTTGAAGGCGGCGGCGAACCGCTGACAGCCGAGCAGGCCGCCACCGCCTCCGCGGTACCTAACGTGAGCTCCGTCGTCGGGACCAGTTCCCTCAGGCTCCGGAACGCTGCGGAGGCCGTCGACCAGGCGGGACCCGGCGGAGGCCAGGGCGGACCCGGCGGTGCGTCCGCAACCACGCTGACCACCAGCCTGACCGCTGCCGTTGATGCAGGCACGCTGGGTAACCGCAACCAGGCTGCCAACGGCACTACGGGTGCTACCGGCACCACCACGCAGCCGGCCCGCTCGCTGCCGATCACCGCCACCGGCATCGGCGCGGAGGTGGACAGCACCGGGAAGGCCCTGACCATTACTGACGGCACAGGCCTGGGCGACTACACGGCTGAATCCGCCAACGCCCTGCTGGGTACCACGCTCGCGGAAAAGAACGGACTCTCGGTGGGGTCCACGTTCACGATCAAGGACCAGACCTACACTGTGGCGGGCCTGTTCGATTCCGGCACCACGTTCGGCAACAACGCCCTCTACGTGACGCTTCCAACCGCACAAACCCTCGCGGAGCTGCCGGGTGAACTTTCCACCATGATTGTCACCGTGGACTCGCTGGAGAACGTTGAGTCCACAAAGGCCGCGCTGGACACCGCCCTCGGCACCGACAAAGCCGACGTCACCCAGGGCCAGAACCTGGGGACCGCCGTCAGCTCCCTCGGCAGCGTCAAGAACATCTCCTTCATCGCCTTCGTTGCAGCACTCGGCACGGCCGGGCTCATCATCCTGCTCATCATGGTCATGCTGGTCCGTGAACGCCGTCGGGAGATCGGTGTCCTGAAGGCCATCGGCGCACCCAACCGCACCATCGGCCTGCAGTTCGTGCTCGAAGCCCTCGTCCTGGTGGCAATGGGCAGCGCGGTGGGCGCCGCGATTGCCTCCTTCGCCAGCGGCGGCATCGCCTCTGCACTGATCAGCACCAACAGCACAACGACGACGACGGCGGCGGCCACCGCAGGACGAGCGGCCGGCGACCCCGGAGGTGCAGGCTTCCCAGTCGGCGGCGCGGGCTTCCCCGGCGGGCAGGGCGGCCCACTCGGCGGGGCGTCACAACTCCTGACCTCCGTCACCGCCAGCGCTTCCCCCGGCGTCATTGCCGCCGGGATCGCCGCGGTGTTTGGCGTCGCCATCATCGGCGCGCTCGTCCCCGCGCTGCTCACGGCACGTATCCGCCCCATCGAAGTCCTGCGAGGAGAATAGCCATGATTGAAGTCAAGAACCTGGTCCGCACGTTCAACTCGGGCGACCGCACCATCAAGCCCGTCAACGATGTGAGTTTTGAACTGGAGCAGGGCACCCTGGCGTCCATCGTCGGCAAGAGCGGCGGCGGCAAGAGCACCCTGTTGTCGCTCCTGGGTGCGCTGGACAAACCCACCAGCGGAGACGTCGTCGTGAACGGCGTCAGCCTGGCCAGCATTTCGGACGGCAAGCTGACCGAATACCGGCGCCGGGACATCGGCTTTGTGTTCCAGCAGTTCAACCTGATCCCGAACCTCTCGGCGGTGGACAACGTTATGCTGCCGATGGAGTTCGCCGGGATGCGCAAGGCCGGACGCCTCCAGCGCGCGAAGGATCTTCTGGAGCAGGTGCAGCTGGACCCGGACAAGCACGTGCGGCGAATCAACCGGCTCTCGGGCGGCGAGCAGCAGCGCGTGGCGATTGCCCGTGCCCTGGCCAATGAACCCCAGCTCATCCTGGCGGACGAACCGACTGGCAACCTGGACGAACAGACCGGTGACCACATCATCGAGCTCCTCAGCTCGCTCAGCCGGGACCACAACACCACCATCCTGGTGGTCACGCACGACCGGGCGCTGGCCAACAAGACGGACCGCCGCTTCAGGCTCCAGCAGGGCAAGCTGACGGAAGAGGCTGCCCGCACCCGGACAGCGGTGGCAGCCCCGGCATAGCGAAACTGAAGGATTTCCCGGACGCTCTCTCACTTCCTGCAGGTAATATCCAAACGCTCTCTCACTGCAATGAGAGGATGGCTCTCATGAGTGCGCCCATCGCCAAGCCATGGCTGTCCAGCCAGTCCGACCAGGACCCCAGGTCCGCTACCGGCAACGCGTTGCGGTGGGGAGTGATCGCCACCGGCGGGATCGCCCGGTCCGTCTCGGAGGATCTGGCCCTCCTGGCTGACGCCGAGCTCTACGCCGTCAGTTCCCGAGGCCAGGAGACGGCGGACAGCTTCGCCGCGACGTACGGTTTCGCCAAGGGGTACGGGGACGACGACGGCGCACACGGCTACCAGCGGCTCCTCGCCGACGATTCGGTGGACGTGGTCTACGTTGCCACGCCGCACGCGCAGCACCACCAGATTGTGCTCGCAGCCCTGAACGCAGGAAAGCACGTCCTGTGCGAGAAGGCCTTCACGATCAACGCCCGCGAAGCCCGCGAGCTCATAGATGTGGCCCACAGGAAGAACCTCTTCCTGATGGAGGCGGTGTGGAGCCGTTTCCTGCCGGCCATGCAGCGCGCCTTCGACATCGCCGCCTCAGGAGAACTCGGTGATGTGCACTGGGTCAGCGCCGATCTGGGCTTCCCCGCGCCCTACTCCCCCACGTCCAGGCTGTGGGCAAGGCAGGACGGCGGTGGGGCCCTGCTGGACATCTCCATCTACCCGCTGCTCTGGGCACTGGGAACCCTCGGATTCCCGCAGACGGTCAGCGCGACCGGCGTTGTCAACGACGACGGCGTGGACGCCCAGAATGCCATGACTCTCGGTTACAACCACGGCGCCCAGGTCCAGCTCACGTCCTCCCTGTTGGCACACGGGCCTCGGATCGCAACCGTGGCAGGAAGCTTGGGATATCTGCAAAGCGTGGGCTCCATTAACAATCCGAGCGAATTGCTGGTCCGCATCGGCCGCGAGGAGCCCCGTCGCGAAGTGTTCGACGCCGTCGGGCGTGGTTACACCTACGAGCTCCGCGAGGTGACACGCTGCATCCAGCAGGGGCTCACAGAGAGCCCCGTCATGCCGCTTGAGGACTCCCTGAACACCATGCGGCTTTTCGATGGTGTGCGAGCCCAACTCGGCGTCAGCTACCCAAACGATGCGCGCTAAAGCCCCTGAATATGAATGACAAGGAATGTCAATTTCATGGGAACTTATTGATGTTTTCGTAGACTTCGATCAATAAGCAGTCTTACTATGTAAACATCGTCGGTCTATCGACTCTGGGGGTGGTACGCATGGCTAAAGGTCTATCGCCATGGCGTGCGCTCCGGCCGGTTCTCCTGGCTGGAGCCGCCACTCTTACCTGGCTGACGCTTTCCAGCACTGCTGCAACTGCAGACTCAGCCGAGTCGGGGTCGCTGCTGGGCGGGGTGACTTCGTCGGTTTCGTCCCTCGCCGCGCCGCTTGCCAGCACGTTGCCGTCTCTGCCGGAAGTTCCGTCGCAGGCCCCTCAGCCCGCGGCACCGTCCGGGCTTCTGCAGCCATTGGTCGGCACCCTGGCCGGCTCCACAGATCTGTTGGTCACGGCCGTACCCGTCGTGAACGAGGTTGTTCCCCCGGGCACGGCCTCCGCTGTTGCCGTCCCCGTCGCTGTTGTGGCCGATGACGCCGCGTCAGGACTCGTGGAAGCCGTCGCTCCGCCGCTCGTTGACGCGGTT
Source organism: Arthrobacter sp. (assembly GCA_046708445.1). Lineage (GTDB taxonomy): Bacteria > Actinomycetota > Actinomycetes > Actinomycetales > Micrococcaceae > Arthrobacter. The sequence continues at coordinate 3,862 of JBKKDH010000096.1, read as the reverse complement.
CCTGTTCTTGAACCGGTGCTTCAGCCCGTGTCAGACCTGGTGACCGGGGCTGCTCCCTTGCCAGTAACGCTGCCCAGCGTAGTGGACAGCGGATCCGTTGTTACTGATGCTGCCGGCGGTCTGGACGAGGCCCCCGCTGCGGCTGCCTCTGCCGCCGCTGGCTACTCCACGGCGACCGTTTCAGAGCAGCTTCTGGGGGCTGCCGGCGAGGAAAGGTCCCCAACCCCGTCTGTGGCCCCGGCCCGGACAACTGCCGCCCTCGACGCACCAGCAACTGCCTCCGGTTCGGCCGAGCCTGCGTTACCACTGGCTGGCGACCCGTACCCGGCACCTTCCGGCCCCAGCTCAGGGGCTGGGAGCGGCGCATCGCCGTCGGGCCCCTCAGGCGCTGCCGCCTGGCTGAACGACCTTGATCTTGAACTCCTGATGCCGGGTTCCTTCCCGGTCAGCGGATCCTCTGAGCATGCCCCCTCACCGGTGTCATTCGACCCCGGTTCCTCTCCTGACTAGTTGGGCCCTGCCTGCCAGCAATGGCGGGATACGGCCACAGGGTTGCTTACCTGCGCCCCCACATCAACTTCTCAGGAGACAAAACCATGCATTCAAACCTTCGCAGAGGGCTGCTTAGCACCCTCTTCGCCGGCGGGCTCCTAGCCCTCGGCGCCACCGCAGCCAGCGCTGCGGATACAACCAGCGGATCGGACCTCACCGCATCCGCCCTTGTCTCAGCGGCGACATCCGCGAACACGACGTCGTTGGGCCTGCTGGGTGACCCAACGCCGTCGGACACCGCGGATGTTGCCGCTGTGGTCGACGTCAACCTCGGCCTCGGCAGCACCAACGACGGCGGAACCACCACCGACATCGCCGCCGCAGCCGACATCGCAATCGGCCTCGGAAACGGCGTCCTCGGCAGCACCAACGGCGGCGGAACCACCGATGTGGCCGCCGCAGCGGACGTCGCAGTCGGGCTCGGGGACGGCGTCCTCGGCAGCCCAAACGGCGGCGGAACCACCACCGACGTGGCCGCTGTGGCCGACGTCGCACTCGGCCTCGGAAACGGTCTCCTCGGCAGCACCAACGACGGCGGAACCACCGCCGACATGGCCGCTGTGGCCGACGTCAACCTCGGCCTCGGAAACGGCAACCTGACCGGCACCGACACAACCGCCGATGTGGCCGCCGCAGCTGACGTCGCAATCGGCCTCGGCAACGGCGTCCTCGGCAGTACCACAACCACCGACGTAGCGGCTGCAGCTGACGTCGCACTCGGCCTCGGAAACGGCATCCTCGGCAGCACCAACGGCGGCGGAACCACCGCCGACGTAGTCGCGGACATCGATCTGGGCCTCGGCCGCGGAACCGACGGCGCCACCGGCACCAATGGTGGCCTGGATGCGGCGGCTGATGTCGATCTGGGTCTGGACACGTCCGGTCTTTTGGATGACGTGACAGTCGGCGTTGGGGGATCCGTCATCATCGGCGGCGCCACGGACGGCAGTGTCACCCCGGGCACGGGAACACCAGGCACCGAGACCCCAGGAACCGAAACGCCGGGCACGGAAACTCCGGGCGGCACGGGTACAACCGGCGGTACGGACACGCCGGGAACCGGCACGACGGACACCACCGGAAATACCGCCACCACCACGGACACGACGGGCTCTGACACCACTGGAATCACCGTTATCCCGGCTGGCACCACCACCTCCGGCAGCACCGCGGGCTCGGCATCCGCTGCGGCCAACACCCTGGGCAACACCACGGGCCAGGGCGGCGCCGCCACCCTGGCCAAGACGGGAATCGATGCTTCACTGATCCCCATCGCCCTGCTCCTGCTGGTTGCTGGCCTGCTGATGTTCCGGCGTCGCAAGACGTCGTAATCAGAAGCTGGATCAAGAGGTTCTGAAACCCAACAGGACCAACAATCGCTGCCGTCCGCGGCAGCTGGTGGAGGGAGGTGGCAACCAGCCATATAGCAAATGTCCTTGTGACCAGTGGTCCGGGTGCGAAGGCCTCCAAGCCTATGCACCCAGACCGCGGGCGCGCACGATGACCACTCCAGGAGGCATTACCGGCCGGTACAATTAATGCAGAATAGTGCCGCAGCGCACCGGAGGGAACTGGTCATGGTGGCGGATTCGCCTAGCTCCATCAAGAATGAAGTGGTCGGCGGACGGTATCGGCTGGGAGAAGTGATTGGCCGGGGCGGCATGTCTTCGGTGTACTGCGCCAGGGACGAGCACCTTGGCCGGGACGTGGCACTGAAGCTCTTCGCCCCGCAGGCCCCGGACACCGATGAACTCAAGCGCCAGGAAGCCGAAATCCAGCTGCTGGCAACCCTCAACCATCCCAGCCTGGTCACCCTGTTCGACGCCGGCATCGATACCCGCATCCCGGATGAACCCCGGCCGTTCCTGACGATGGAACTCGTGGACGGGCAGGACCTTCGCAGCCGGATCAGGCACAGCGCTGTTCCGCTGGATGAGCTCGCCGTCATCGGCGCAGGAATCGCCGACGCGCTGGCCTATGTCCACAGCCTGGGCATCATCCACCGTGACATCAAACCCGGCAATATCCTGCTGGTGCAGATCCGCCCGGGCGAACCCCTGCGGCCCAAGCTGACGGATTTTGGCATCGCCAGGATCGCGGACTCAACTCGTCTTACCACCACCGGAACCATGGTGGGCACAGCCGCGTACCTTAGTCCCGAGCAGGCTATGGGCTCCCCCTTGTCACCGGCGACCGACATCTACTCGCTGGGCTTGGTCCTCCTGGAATGCATCAAGCAGACCATAGAGTACCCGGGCAGCGCCGTCGAATCTGCTGTGGCCCGGATTCATCGCGCACCGGAAATACCAGACGACGTGCCGGCAGAGTGGGCTGACCTCATCCGTTCCATGACTGCTATCGAACCGTTGGAACGCCCTACTGCAGCGGATGTGGAAACCGCGCTGCGCCAGGCCCTGGTGTCACCGGTGTCCGCGCCGGGCGAGCTCGCACCGCAAACCACGCGAGTATTGCCTGCCATGCCGTTCAGGCCCCCGACGATCACTGCTGAAACCGCGCTCCCCGGCTACCAAGCGCACATGGCCGAAGCGGCCAGTCCCGGCGGTTCGGAAGCGCGCGGCATGGTCCCGGTTCTCTCCCGACTGCGCCACGCCGGAAAGCGAATCTGGCTCGTGGTTGTCCTCGGCCTCCTCACCGTAGGGGCCATCGCAGCTGCGCTGACTTTCAGCCTGGCACCACGGCCAACGCCCGACGTCGTCCCCTACCCGACGGTCACCGGTACCTTGGGTGACCACCTCAAGCAACTTCAGGAGAGCGTGGAGCCATGAGTTTTGCCCCAAACGGACACCGGCACTTCGCCGCAGCCCGGGCAATGGCAGCAGGGGCGACGCTTCTACTCGCCGCGTCCCTGGCCGCCTGCGGCCCAGCGGATACCGGCCTCCAGCCCGACGCCGCCCGGCAGCTCCAGCAACGCGTCCTTGGCGTCACCCAGGCCGCGGCCGGCAATGACCCAGCGAGCGGACTTGCCGCCTTGGACAGTCTTGAGGCAGACCTGGCCACCGCCGTCGGGAACGGACAGGTTTCCGAAGACCGCAGGCGGAGCATCATGACCGCCGCCACCGCCGTCCGGGCTGACCTCGCGGCAGCCAAGGCGGTGGCCGACGGCGCCGCAGCGAAGGCTGCCGCCGAGGCCGCCGCAGCACAGGAGCAGGCCGAGGCCGAAGCTGCTGCTCAAGCCGCCAAGGAAGCCCCCGCACCGGTGGCCCCGGCGCCCGCCGAAGGCAAGGGCAACGAGGGCAAAGGAAAAGGCAAGGACTGACGGCGGACTCAGAAAGAGGCGGCGCCCCGGTTT
>JBKKDH010000095.1:0-7686 GCA_046708445.1 Arthrobacter sp. | reverse complement strand
CTAACATGGCAAAGCTCATTCTGACCCACGAAGTAACCGGTCTCGGTGCTGCTGGCGACGTTGTCGAGGTCAAGGACGGTTACGCACGTAACTACCTGCTGCCCCGCAACTTCGCCCTGACCTGGTCGAAGGGTGGCGAGAAGCAGGTTGAGTCCATCAAGGCTGCCCGCGCCGCCCGCGAGCATGCTTCCCTGGAAGACGCTCAGAAGCAGGCCGCTGCACTCTCCGCCAAGCCGGTCAAGCTCGTTGTCAAGGCTGGCGAGACCGGACGCCTGTTCGGCACCGTCAAGCAGGGCGACGTAGCCGACGCTGTTGAGGCCGCTGGCCTTGGCCGCATCGACAAGCGCAAGGTTGAACTGCCGGCACACATCAAGTCGGTTGGTTCCTACCAGGCCAACGTCCGTCTGCACGACGACGTTGCCGCTGTGATCGACCTCGAGGTCGTTGCAGGAAAGTAGTCATCACCTGTTGAAAACCCCCGTTGCCGTAACCGGCGGCGGGGGTTTTCTGTGTCCTCCCTGCGCCGACATGGCACTTCGCAGCAGTGTGGGCGCTTCGGACTGCCGTCAAATGCCATCTCGCGCGGGGATCAGGGGTTGTGCAGCTCCGTGGTCGCGTGCCGGTAGCCGGCGCGGATCAGCTCGGCGAGCACCTCTTCGTCCACGTCTTCGAGTTTGTTCACGTACAGGCAGCCGGCGCCTGTCTTATGCTTCCCCAGCCTGGGCAGCAGCGCCGCGGCCTCGGACCCGTACGTAAGCCCGTACAGCGACAGGCTTGCCTTCCGGGGCGAGAAGCCCACTGCGGCGGAATCGCCCTCCCGGCCGGTCTCGTACTTGTAGTGGTACCGTCCGAAGCCGACGATGGCTGGCCCCCACATCTCCGGTTTTTCGCCGGTGATGCGGCTCATCAGGTCGAGCAGCCGCAGGCCGTCGCGGAGCCTGACCGGATGCTCCACTGCGGCCATGAACTCGTCCACCGAACCGCCGGTTGCCTGCGTCTTGTTTTCAGCCATGCTGGCAGTCTGGCAGAGCCGGGGGAGCTTGTCAGCGGGGGCGCGGCCCGTCATTGCTGACTGGGGGCAGTGCCCATGGAATAAACGCCGACAGCCCCCGGTTACCTTCATACATGCAAATGCATGTACGTAGTCCGTACCGAACATCAGGAGTCGTCAGTGGAAACCCGCCGCATCACCGTTTTGTCCGCCGGCCTCGGAGTGCCGTCCTCGAGCAGGCTGCTCGCCGACCAGCTCGCAACTGCCGCAGAGCGCCGACTTACCGGCGCAGGATATGACGTGACGGTTGACGTGGTTGAACTCCGGGACCTAGCCGTGGACATCGCGAACAACTTCGTCACCGGCTACGCGGCCCCGCGGCTGGCGGACGTCATTGCCGGAGTCGAGGCATCCGACGGCATCATCGCGGTCAGCCCCGTATTCAGCGCGTCCTACAGTGGCCTCTTCAAATCCTTCATTGACGTGCTGGACCCCAAGTCACTGGACGGCAAGGCCGTCCTGCTGGGGGCCACCGGCGGCACGGACCGCCACCAGATGGTCCTGGACCACGCAATGCGCCCACTTTTCAGCTACCTGCGCACCAGGACGGCGGCCACGGGCGTTTTTGCCGGCCCGCAGGACTGGGGAAACACGGACGACGGCGGCTCGCCGCTTTCGTCCCGGATCGACCGGGCGGCGGCTGAGTTTGCCGGACTCCTGGCGGGGCAGCAGCCGGGCCGCAAGCCGGCGACCTTGGAGTCCCTGCCGTTCGAACAGCTTCTGGCGGGTATCTCCGGCGGGCGCTGAGGCAGGTCCCCGCACCGGGAGATCCGGCCGCCGGCCAATGCTGCCGAACTATCCCGAGCCGCCACTCGTTGACCGGGACATGAAATGTCCTGTGGATTCCATTGACCTGATCATGAGCGAACGCAGTGGTGTGGAGATTGACTACTGCCCCCAATGCCGCGGAGTCTGGCTCGACCGCGGTGAGTTGGACAAGATCATCGACCGCGCCAACGAGGTCATGGGCGGAGGATCTCCGGCGCCTGCCCGCCCGGCGGCTCCGGCACCTGGCCCGACGCCGCCTCCGTTGTACCCGAACTTTGAACCGCGCCGTGACCAGCCGCGGTATGAACAGCCGCGATACGACGACCGGAAGTACGGCAAGCAGGGCCATGACCGCGATTACGACCGCCGCGGTCACAAAAAGAAGGAAGGCTGGCTGGGGGACCTGTTCGACTTCTAGCCCAGGGTCCCAGCAGCGGGGAGGACCCCGGCAAGGCAGGGCCGGCGGGTTGGTGAAGGGTGAGCCCTAGTCGTCCAGAAGGGCGATGAACTCGCGGGCCTGCTTGAGGGTGATGTCCGAGTGTTTGGTCAGGGCGGTGGCGGCAGCTTCGGTGTCGCCGCTGCGGGCCAGTGTGCGGATCCGTCCGTAGATCTCGTCATTGAGCATATTACTGCTGACTTCCCGGGTCACGTCGCCTTTGCTCGCGATGGCCCGGTAGCGGTACGGGAAGCGCTGGGGAGCGTCGTCATCGTCCTGCACAGGCTCCGCGGAAGCGGTGCTGCGGTAAGGCTGCGGGTGGGCAGCCAGCGCGCCTACGGCATCCCGTGCGGCCCTCAGGCCCGCGTCCGTCGCCTCGTAGTAGAGCTTGATCGCCGCCATGGCCTGCCCCTGGGCGATGAGGGCGTACAGGCGGCGGTGCTGGTCCTCAGTGAGCTTCGCGGCGGCACGTCGGGCCAGCTCCACGGGATCGGTGGCGGGGGTGGCCGCGCCGGTTGAGCTGGAAGCCGTCAGGCGCCTGCTGACGGCGCGGGCACCGAGGGCCACTCCGGCGGCAACGGCCACCAGGATGAGGGCGGGGATCACAAGCGATTCCATTTCTAAAGCCGATCTACGTACTTCTTGGCGGTAGCCAGGTCAAAGTGCGTTGCCTGGCGGAGGAGCTTGATGGCCTGGAGCTTTTGCCCGCTGCGTGCCATCGTCTGCAGCTGAAGGGCGAACTGAGGATTAAGCTGTCCGCCCGGAAGGGCCGTGTACCCGTGCTGGCCGGGCATTCCGCCTGCCTGTGCGTGCAATGCTGCCCGTGCGTTGTCCGCCTGCTGTGACTGCTGCGCCTCGTTCTGGCTGGGGCGGGTGTTGGCTTCCAGCCTGGCGCGGGCAGCCGTGGCGGCGCGGACCTGGGCGGCATAGTGTTCGGCCGAGCGCATCGCAAGGTCCTGCTGGTATTTTTCGGCGTCGGAGATGCCCGAGTCGCGGGGGCTGAGGGCTGTTGACAGAGCCCAGATAATTGCCACCAAAACCAAAGCAGGCAGCAGCACCATCAGTATTTCGCCCATGTATAGAGCTTATGCCAGATCACTGTTATCCACAGCATATTCCGTGATTCGCATACAGCCCCCGAGTGGTGGCGTCAATTCGAGGACCTTGCTGTGGAATTGATCACGGTTGAGGGATGGAGGCGGAGGATTGGGCCCGGAATTCAGGCCTCAATCAACAGCTTCGGCCTGCAAGCTGTGGATGAAGGTTGGGCAAAAGAATATTTCCTCCACACGCCTGGACGGACGTTTTCGCAGGTCAGAGGCATATATGGATGGAAAGTTTTTTTGTTTCCACAGGGTCACCCACAGGCTGTGCACAAGCTATGCCGCTTAGTGCACAGGTTATCCACAGTCCGTGGGGACGCGCGGCTTTGCCCTTTGGGAAAGGGCGGCTAGCGTAGCGGGATACCAGTTTTTGGGGTGCGAAAACGCTGTGGCGGAGTACGCGAAGCACCGCGGCGGATCCCTGGATCCCGCCGTGGCGGGTACCTCTGTGGATAACCTGTGGATATTGGGGATAACTCTTTGTGCACAAAGCCCTTGTGGCCGACAGGGCTGCCGGACAGTCATTGTCGGTGCCCTCCGGTAGACCTGACCTGTGGGGTGGGTTGAGGATGTCCCACGGCGCCCGCACCCCGCAGGAAAACAGCTTTAACCACGGCAGGACTTGTTCCGCCGCGGCACACAATGGAGGACGGCAGCTTTGTCAGTAACGCATCTGGACTCGATCGAGGGCACCCGCGGATCAGAGGGCAGCCGGAAGCCTCCCCAGGACATTCCCGCAGAACAGTCCGTTCTGGGCGGCATGATGCTCTCCAAGGACGCGATTGCCGATGTGGTGGAGATCCTCCGCGGCCAGGACTTCTACCGTCCCGCCCACGAAACCATCTACGAAGCCATCATTGACCTCTACGGCCGCGGCGAGCCCGCCGACGCGGTCACGGTTTCGGATGAACTGACCAAGCGCGCCGAGATTAACAGGATCGGCGGGCCCGCGTACCTGCACGAACTCATCCAGACCGTGCCCACCGCAGCCAACGCCGGCTACTATGCCGAGATCGTGGCTGAACGCGCGGTGCTGCGCCGGCTGGTCAACGCCGGAACCAAGATCGTCCAGCTGGGTTACGGCTCCGACGGCGAAGTGGAAGACCTCGTCAACCAGGCCCAGGCCGAGGTGTACGCGGTGGCAGAGCGCCGCACTGCCGAGGACTACGTCGTCCTGAAGGACGTCATGGAGTCCACGGTGGATGAGATCGAAGCCTCCGGCCACCGCGGCGAAGGCATGACCGGTGTGCCCACCGGTTTCTACGAACTCGATGAACTCACCCACGGCCTGCACCCCGGCCAGATGATTGTTATCGCGGCCCGCCCGGCTGTCGGTAAGTCAACTTTCGCGCTGGACTTCGCCCGCTCGGCAGCCATCAAGAACAACCTGGCCACGGTGATGTTCTCGCTCGAAATGGGCCGGAACGAGATCGCCATGCGCCTCCTGTCCGCCGAGGCCACCATCGGGTTGCAGGACCTCCGCAAGGGCACCATCAAGGACGAGCAGTGGTCCAAGATCGCCACCACCATGGGCCGGATGAATGATGCCCCGTTGTTCATCGACGACAGCCCGAATATGTCGCTGATGGAAATCCGGGCCAAGTGCCGGCGCCTCAAGCAGCAGCACGACCTCAAGCTCGTGATCCTGGACTACCTGCAGCTCATGAGCTCCGGCAAGAAGGTGGAATCGCGCCAGCAGGAGGTCTCGGAGTTCTCCCGTGCGCTCAAGCTCCTGGCCAAGGAGCTCCAGGTCCCGGTGATTGCGCTGTCGCAGCTGAACCGTGGTTCCGAACAGCGCCAGGACAAGCGGCCTATGGTCTCCGACCTTCGTGAATCCGGCTCCATCGAGCAGGACGCGGACATGGTGATCCTGCTGCACCGTGAAGACGTCTATGACAAGGAGTCGCCGCGTGCGGGCGAGGCTGACATCCTGATCGCCAAGCATCGTAACGGCCCTACCAAGGACATCGTGGTGGCTTTCCAGGGCCATTACTCGCGGTTCGCGAACATGGCGGCCGACGCCGGCGGGGGCGGCTTCTGATATTCCGTTCCGGTTGCTGCTGGCTGGCTTAGCCCTGCCCCAGCAGGTGGTTGGGTAGCCTGTTTCCCGGTGCGGTTCCTCGGATCTCGAGCAGCTCGCGCGCATGCGCGTGGAGCCGCTTGTCCTCCTCCGAGACCGGCACCCAGCGGGGGACGGGCATTGACGTGCCTTCGGCGTCGCGCGCCACCATCACGGTGAGGCAATACGTGGTGAGGTTCAGTTCCTTGCCCTTGGGATCCCCGGAGCGGACGTGTACGGCAATGTGCATGCCTTTGGTTCCGGTGTAGACCAGCCGCGCCTCCACCTCCACCACGTGTCCAATGAGCAGCGGGCGGTAGAAACGGACGCCGCCGGAGAACACGGCCACGGTGTCCTTGCCGCAGTAGCGGGACGCGCAGACATAGGCCGCCTCGTCGATCCACTTCATGACGATGCCGCCGTGGACCTTGCCGCCCCAGTTCACGTCCGTAGGGGCCGCCACGAACCGCAGCGTGACGCGTTCGGCCGTTCCGGCGTCGGTATATTCCTGGTCGTTCATGGCCGCAACGATCTGTTCCCGGACCTTGACCCTGGCGAGGGCATGGTCGCGCTGTTCGATTTCTTCGGCGCTGACCGGCTCGAACTGTTTGACCGGGATCGGCTTGCCGTCCTCGCCCACGGCCACAAAAATCACCATGCACTGGCTGCGCATCGTCGCTTGTCCACCCTTGGGATCCCCGGACGAGACGACGGTACGGATGTGCATGGAAGAGCGCCCCGTGTACACGATGGTGGCCTCGACCTCCACCATGTCGCCGCTGTTGACCGGGTCAGCGAAGTGGATATTGCCCACGTAGGCGGTGACGCAGTAGGACTTTGCCCAGCCCACAGCGGCAGCATACGCGGCCTTATCCACCCATTCCAGGACGGTTCCGGCATCCACGGACCCGCTGTGGCCCACATCCATGGGGGCGGCCAGGAAACGGAGGGTTACGGAGTTGGCTGCGGTCTCAGTCATGCTGCGATCTTACTGAGGCGCCGGGGTACGCGAAGGTTGGGGCTGACACAAACCCGCAACAGGAACTGTCCCGCCCGCCTTTTTCGGCGGACGGGGTAGTTCCAGGTGGCGCGGCGGGGCTTGGACCCCGCGGTTACTCCGCGCCTGTGTAGACGATGTCCGGCTGCGCGGGCTGTTCCATGCCGGCCCCGATGAAGAAGCTGGGGTGCGGCGGCTGGTTGTAGGCGATGTTCTCGCGTGCAACGGACTGCCTGTACACCGGATCGTGCATCAGCGTCCGCAGCCGGACGTCCGTGGCTGCGGTGGTGGTGTAAATCCGCAGTTCGGTGCTGTCCGACGACGGCCAGGCGAGTTCCTCACGCCAGTCACCGAGGAGATCGGCCTGGATAGCCGGTGTGCCCTTGGTGCTGTTGTTCGACTTTACGCCGGTGGCTGTCAGGAGCCGGTCGCTGGACTCGGTTTCCCAGTTCCATTCGGAGATGCTCGGCGTTCCGGTGCTGGTGGCCGCGTTCCAGTCGTGGTCCACGATCTCGCGAAGGAGGTCACCGTCCCACCATGCCAGGAAGTTGGCTGCCGGGATGTTGTTGGCGATCAGTTCACCCTTGGCTGAGCGGAGCTCGCCGACCGGGGAGTTCCACGCGGCGTCGCCGCCGATGGCCCAGCCCTCGGCCCCGGCGTGACGGGGGTCGATATCCCCGGCGGCCGCGCGGCCCGTGTCCTTCGTTGCCGGGATGCTCCAGAGCACTTCACCTTGGATCGTTTCAATGCGACCGGAAAATATGCGGCGTGCTGCTTTGCCTGGATTGGGCCGACTGGCGGCGGGAGTCGGAGGGGAAGGTTGGCGCCTCGGGTGCTGTGATCTGGAGCAGTGATGCAGACCGCCCGATGTGATCGCTCACAGGTTTATCAGTGCAACGTTGTAAAGGTCAAGGGCTTCCCGATTCTTTCTGGGAGTTTTTGATATCAGGTGTGTTGTCCTGGGTAGGACCCGCCCATGCCGGGGGGCCCGCTGTGACGCAGTCGACGTCATCCAACTTGGCGTCGCTATTGATAATGACTATCGTTAGCGTCATGACAAAAGCTCACTTACATAACGGCCTCCTGCGCTCTTATCCGCAGGCGCTGCCGGCAGTTCTCGCGGTCTCGGCGTTGCTCCTCACGGCGTGCGGGGCTGCGCCGGACACTGGCTCCGGAACGTCGCCCTGCGCAAGCGCCGACTCGGCAGGGACTGCCTCCTCCAGCGCGGGACAGCCCAAGGAAAGCCAGGCACCCTCTCCCCGGCTGGTAATG
>JBKKDH010000094.1:0-2606 GCA_046708445.1 Arthrobacter sp. | reverse complement strand
ATACACAAAAATACACCCGTTAATTATTCGTGCTCGCGCCCCCCCGGCGGGGGCGCCCACGTCGTGCGTGCCGGGACCGAAGCTGCAGGGCGAACCGAAGCGGCCTCTGCTTCCGCGCTGTCAGTCTCCGGTCGGACATCCACCGTGAGGCGGAGCGGCTTCTCCTTGATAAACAGGACGGCCACGAGGGCGATCACGCCGATGACGGCGGAGATCAGGAAGATCTGCGCCGTGGCGTCGCCGTACGCGGCACGCATGATGTCGCGGACGGGTCCGGGAAGGTCCACGAGATCCATGCTGGCGCCGGCACCGTCGCCCTGCACGGGAATGTTGGCGGCGGCCAGCCCTTCGTTGGCGAGTTGGGTGACGCGCGTACCAAGGATAGCGCCGAGGACCGAGACGCCGATCGCGCCGCCGACGGAGCGGAAGAACGCAACCGAAGCGCTGGCCGTGCCGATGTCCGTGGCCTTGACCGTGTTCTGCACGGCGAGGACCAGGTTCTGCATCACCATGCCCAGCCCCAATCCGAGGATCGCTGTATAGACGCCGGTCAGCCACAGCTCGGTGGTGTGGTCCACGGTGCCGGCCAGGCCGAGGCCGGCGATCAGCAGGATGGAGCCGCCCACGAGGTAGCGCTTCCATTTGCCGGTGCGGCTGATCAGCTGGCCCGAAACCACGGAGCCGATGAGGTTGCCGGCGATCATGGGCAGCGTCAGCAGGCCCGCCTCGGTGGGGGTGGCGCCGCGGGCCACCTGGAAGTACTGGCCCAGGAAGGTTGAGGAGCCGAACATGGCAACACCCACTGCCACGGACGCCAGGATGGCCAGGGCGGTGGTCCGCTCGGAGATGATCTTGAGCGGAATGATGGGCTGCTCCACCTTGGACTCCACCAGCACCAGCAGAGCGAGCAGCAGGACGCCGCCGCCCACCATCAGCCCTGACTGCCAGGACCACCAGTCGTAGTAGTCGGGGTTGCCGGCGAAGGACACCCAGATCAGGAGCAGGCTGACACCGGAAGTGAGCAGGAGGGAGCCGAGCCAGTCGATCTTGGCCGGGCGCTTGACGTGCGGGATTTTGAGCGTGATCTGGAGCAGGATCAAGGCGACGACGGCGAGCGGCACGCAGACGAAGAACGTCCAGCGCCAGCCCAGCGGGCTGTCCACGATGAATCCGCCCAGGAGCGGTCCGCCGGCAGTGCCCACGGCCATGACGCCGCCCATGTAGCCCGAGTACTTGCCGCGGTCCCGGGGCGGGATCATGGACCCGATGATGGCCTGCGCCAGCGCGGTCAAGCCACCCATCGCCACGCCCTGGATGACTCGGGCGGTCAGCAGGAGCGGGATGGTCTCGGACAAGCCGGCCATGACGGAGCCGGCCACAAACACCACAATGCTCAGCTGGACCAGCAGTTTCTTGTCGAACAGGTCAGCGAGCTTGCCCCAGATGGGGGTGGTGGCGGCGTTGGCCAGCAGGGCCGCCGTGATGACCCAGGCGAAGTCGGTCTGGGTGCCCTTGAGCTCCGACATGATGGTGGGCAGCGCATTCGCCACGATGGTGCTGCTCAGGATTGCGGTGAAGAAGGCGGCCAGGAGTCCGGTCAAGGCTTCCATGATCTGGCGGTGCGACATCGCGGGCTGCGGTTCCGGACCGGGTCCGGGTGCTCGCACGGCCGGCGGGGCTGCTGGCCGTTGGGGCTGGGTGGACGATGATGCGGGGGCGGCGGCGTGGCTGGCCATAAATCTGCTCCTAGTGGTTCGTTGTGCTGGGTCCGGCCGCCTTTGCCCGGGCTGAATGTTTAAGGGATTCGGTGAGTTTCCGTAAGGTGCTTGCCGTGTCCTCGGCATCCTCCTGGCTCCATTCACGGAGGTAGTCCTGCAGCGCCGCCGTGCGCTGTTCCTCGATATGGCGGAGTTTCTCCGCACCTTCGGTGGTCAGCGCAACCAACTGGGCCCGGCCGTCGTCGGGATCCTGCCGGCGGATGACGTACCCCTGTTCCTCCAGCTCGGCGATATGCCGGCTGAGGACCGGGGCGCTGACGCCAAGGCGCTCGGCGAGCCGCGTGGCGCGGGTCTCCCCCTCCCCCACAAACCGGAGGACGCCCTGCAAGGCGACGCCTGTTTCCTGGCCGCGAAGGCTGGCTGCGGCGACGCACCGAACCGCGCGTTGGAGGTCAAATATTTGGTAGACGAGGTCTGCCGCAGTATCCGGCGAAACTGACATGGCTCTGGACGCTCCTTGATTGCTTGCCCTAGGCAACTATATACCCCAAAAGGTTGCTTTAGGAAACTAATCTCGGGAAAGGTCCTTAAACCACAAGCGCGAACTGGCAGCTAATGACCTCAGAATCGCTTCGAGAGGGTATTAACTGCCAGTTCGCGCTGTTGTGGGGTGGGTGGTCAGTGGTCCAGGTGGGTAGGACCGAACATCTTGAGCAGGGTTTCGACGACGACGACGTTGGGTCCGTCGGCGGCAAAGCCGACCTTGAGCGCGTCCCCCACGTCCTCGGGGGCCACCCGGGTGGCCGGCACACCGAAGGCTTCGGCGAGCTTGACGAAGTCCGGGCGCGCGAGCTCGGTGGCCGTGGCCTTGCCGAAGGCGCCCACCAT
>JBKKDH010000093.1:0-4075 GCA_046708445.1 Arthrobacter sp. | reverse complement strand
AGCCCGCGAATTCACGACCCGCACGAATCAAGGCAGGCCGGCTATCGCATACTCCACGACGGACTCCTGGGACAACGCGAACTGGCCGGAAGGCAACAACCCAAGCTTGGGTCATCACGCCGCCAATGCCTCTCGCTTTGAAGCCCTCCGGCGGTGGAATTTTTCTCCCAGAATTTCCTTAGGCCCTCCGCAGGAGCGACTGCTCAGATGGCTGGCAAGCTCAGCAGATCCGACCGTCTCCTGAGCAAGAGCAACGCCCTGAGGACGATGGGGGGCCGCCCCTACCCGCTGGCGAATGTCCGGTCTGTCAGCATCCCCCATGGTTATCCCCAGAAGTTGTCCACACCCTTATCCACAGGCTTATACACAAGCTGAATTCTGAAAAACTCATCAAGGAAAATTCTCATGGTGAAGTGTAGTTCGCCAGCAAATCACTCAGACCAGATTCCTCAGGGCCGGACGTCCGTTTCAAGCATTTTGAGGGCAATACGGAGCTGCTTTTAGCCAGTAAATCATCTCTAAATAGCGGATCCGCGAATCTGTGCTGACCCGCGGCGGCCAGCGAGACTGTGTTTCACGTGAAACACAGGCCTGCCCGATGGCGAACTGCACCCGATGAACCCCGAGGGCAGTAACGCGTCTGCGAACATGAGGCAAGAATGGTGCCCGCGCCGGATACTGTCCACAAAGTTATCCACAGCGATATCCACTGCTAAATGCACAGGTAGTCCCCAGCCCAAAGCGCTCTCGGCTCATCCCTTAAAGTCGGCTGACCCTGTTTCACGGTCGACCCAAGCCGGGGATTCAAGGTCGGGTGAATCATTGGGCAATGGCAGGCCCCGGCACTAGCTGCGAAAAGGTACGGAACAACTCGATGGATCATTGCTTGGGGACCTTCAGCACATGACCGTCAATGATCCATCGAGCAACACTGAGGGGAGCTGCGAGCCGCACGCCAGTAGTTTATCCAGAGGCCGCAACTGACCAGGCCTGCCGGCGCTCGGATCAGCCCCTCAGTTGCCGGGCCGGGTACCGGGTGCCGGCTCCTGGCGGCTACTGGCTGCTGGCTCCGGACGCGCCGGATGCTGAGTGACTGGCGACGCCCGTTGGGGTGCGTTCTGGCCGGCCCCGGTCTGCTGCGTTGCGGGCTGCGCGATCCAGCTGGGAGACGACCCAAGGGAGGGCAGGCGAAGGGCCTGACGCCCGCTACAACCAAGAATCGCCCTGACGTTCAGGGGCATCCACGGAGAACGAGAATCTGTTCTCCCGGAGAACGGGATCGAACATTTCCTCATCGATCGCCCAACCCGGCCCGCAAAATCCTCATGGTCTGCTGCGGACTCGAGACCCGACCCCGGACGAAGGGGAGGTATCGCACCCTAGCTCGCCGATGACCGGGGGTAAAGTCATGATCGATCGCGTCGGTGTCGAGTAGGCACAAGAGTTTGCAACATGCAGGGGACAGGACTGTCGCCAAGTAGTCCGTCAGGACAACAACGTGAAAGGCTTATACCCGGAAACGCTTCGGCGGCGTGGGGGAGCTTTCCTTCCAAGGTACGACGATGACCACAACCTAGCCCAGTCCTGCGCCTACAACGCGCGACACACCAGCCAGGTGCCCGAACGCCGTAGAACCGCTCGCATGGAGTTCCAGCGCTGCCCGGGTTGCCAGGACTGACTCCGTCCGTCTGTGGACGGCCTCTGGGGGGGTGGTGGCGAACGCACAGCCACAGATGGGGTGCCCAGTCTCGCAACAGGGATGGCAGCGTAGTGTCCGTCTAACGGCCCCACCTGGCGCTCCCGGGCCCAATCCACCCCTTGGCGGGCCGACTGGCCCTGAGAGCTATCAGGGAACAGCGAAGTCGGCGCCGGCAACTGGATCGTGAAGCGATCCGAGTTGGGTGGAACTCATGCCTAGGCAGTCTGCACTGGGAGACGCACTGTTTCACGTGAAACATCTCCTTGAGCAAGCAGAGGGGGCGCGTGAGCCTTGCCCAAATCCGTCAGTCCTTGACCTACGGGGAGTTGAGATGGATAGCCCAAGTGTTCTGATTCGAGATGCTAGTTTGTCGTCCAGTCACAGTACTGTCCTTCACCCACTCGTCCATGGCGCCAGCTAGGGACTGAGATGGCCGTCTGGGGTCAAAGTGTTGTGCGGTGTGGGACCCGACATGCTCATGTAGATCCATACTTCGCCGACGCCATTGGCACCGTCAGGTTCGTTGAACAGCCATGAACGTTGGTTAGCCATGAACTTCGTCCTCCTTTCTGACGCCCGTTTTGAGTGTTTCACGTGAAACGACGCCGGGCTGCACTCGCCCACCCTTACCGAACGCACGAGACGTGGCATGATGGTGGACAATCACCGGCTTAGCCTCCACGCGAGGAAGCACCAACCTGCTGAAGGACCCACGGTTCCTGGGACGCAGATATCGTGGGAGTCGGGTATCCGGCGGAACTCTTCAAAGGCCGGAAGTCGAAGCACCCTTAGTTCGATTCTCGTAACTATCCGAAGAACCACCGAAGACCCTACTAATGACACCATCACCGACCGAGGGTTGCTTCTACGGGTGCCCCGCGGGCCAAGCTCCAGGCGAAACCTGCAGGAAACTCAGCGATGAAGAGTCTCGGCCTGGGCAATGTGCCATCGTCCATGGAACCAGAGTTGCGAAAATCATGCCCAAGGGTTGCAAGTATGAGAACTGCCAAGCATTGTGTGCCGATCATTTTCGAATCAGAAATCGCGATTCCGCCGGTTCTCACCTACCCTGCACAGTTCCGCCATAGGAACTTGGGCCAGACCTTTTCACTGCACAGGCCATACAGTCACGCATAGCCTCTAAATACCAGCAGCAATCCGCTCGCATCCGGCGGGCAGAAGCAAGACACAGAAAGGGCCTGTTTCACGTGAAACAGGCCCCACTTGTGTAGTTTAGTCTTAGTTGTCCTGGCCCGGAGCCAAGACCTCCATGATCCTGTTCAGGTCCTCAACGCTTGCGAATTCAATGCTGACCCGGCCTTTTCGCACACCAAGCGAAATCTTGACGTTTGTATCCAGGCGATCGGACAGCGAAGACGCAAGGTAATCCAGGCGTTCGTGGCGGGCGCCGGGACGCGGGATATTGTTTTTGGCCGGCTTCGCCGGATCCTGGTAGAGAGTGACGGCTTCCTCGGTGGCCCGAACCGACATGCCTTCGGCCACGATCTTCTGAGCCAAGCGTTCCATCGCGGCAGCGTCGGGGAGTGCCAACAAAGCGCGCGCATGGCCCGCTGATAGAACGCTTGCAGCCACACGTCGCTGGACCAGCGGCGGCAGTTTCAGGAGGCGTAGCGTATTGGATACCTGCGGCCGGGACCGTCCAATACGGTCTGCAAGCTGCTCGTGCGTGGTGCCAAAGTCTTCGAGCAGCTGCTGGTAGGCCGCCGCCTCTTCCAGTGGATTGAGCTGGCTCCGGTGCAAGTTTTCCAGCAGAGCGTCGCGGAGAAGGTCGTCATCTGTAGTGTCACGGACGATCGCGGGGATCGTTTCCAGGCCGGCGGCCTGGACAGCCCGCCACCGACGCTCACCCATGACCAGCTCATATGGTTCACCACCGGATTCGGTTGATGTACGCACAACAATTGGCTGGAGGACACCGATTTCGCGGACTGAGTGGATAAGCTCTGCCATGTCGTCTTCATCGAAGACGGAACGAGGCTGTTTTCGGTTCGGGTGGATGTCGCCCACCGGGATTTCGGCGAACCGCGCCCCGGGCACTTCCACCAGGTCAACGCCGTTGTCGACCTGCTGGGTGTCACCGGAAATTGCAGCTGGGGTCTCCGAGAGGGCAACGTTCTCCGGAGGCTCGGGGGAGGTGGCCTTTGTTGCGGCTTGCCGCGGCTTTGCCGGTGCCTTCAGAGCTGCCGTCTTTTCCTCATCCTCAGATGTGGATAGTGTTGTCGTCTTCGGCGCAGTCTTGGGCGCTCCCGATTTCGTGGCCGGGGACGTGGCGTCGGTTTTCGTCTCTGCGGGAGCAGTCGAAGGTTCGGCTACGGCTGACGCCTCGTCAGACGAAGTCCGGTCAGTGTCATCTTC